>NZ_JBMDJT010000037.1:0-25547 GCF_057809335.1 Microbacterium sp. FG3
GCGCCGAGACAGCGTGCAGACGCCGCTGTCTCGGCGCACAGTTGCTGTCTCGCGGGGACTGGTGGTTCCCCCCGGGCGGGTGCGGTTGCTAAAGTTGAGTGAGTCGGACTCAAGTGCGCACGGATCATCGGAGGGGACATGGCGGATCAGCCGCAGCAGGAGGAGCAGACCGCTCTCGCGCAGTTCGGGATCAACCTCACCGAGCGCGCGCGGGCCGGCAAGCTCGACCCGGTCATCGGGCGCGACGCCGAGATCCGCCGCGTCAGCCAGGTGCTCACCCGGCGCACGAAGAACAACCCCGTGCTCATCGGCGAGCCCGGCGTCGGCAAGACCGCCGTCGTCGAGGGCCTCGCGCAGCGGATCGTCGCGGGCGACGTGGCCGAGAGCCTGAAGGGTCGCGAGCTCATCGCGCTCGACATCTCGGCGCTCGTGGCGGGCGCGATGTACCGCGGCCAGTTCGAGGAGCGGCTCAAGAACGTGCTCAAGGAGATCACCGAGTCGGAGGGCCGCGTGATCACCTTCATCGACGAGCTCCACGTGCTCATGGGTGCGGGCGGCGGCGAGGGATCCGTCGCCGCGGCGAACATGCTCAAGCCGATGCTCGCCCGCGGCGAGCTGCGCATGATCGGCGCCACCACGCTCAACGAGTACCGCGAGTTCATCGAGAAGGACGCGGCGCTCGAGCGCCGCTTCCAGCAGGTGTACGTCGGCGAGCCGAGCGTGGAGGACACCATCGCGATCCTGCGCGGGCTCAAGGAGCGCTACGAGGCGCACCACAAGGTCGCGATCGCGGACGGCGCCCTTGTCGCCGCCGCGTCGCTCAGCCATCGCTACCTGCCCAGCCGCCAGCTGCCCGACAAGGCGATCGATCTCATCGACGAGGCCGCCAGCCGGCTGCGCATGGAGATCGACTCCGCGCCCCTCGAGATCGACGAGCTGCGCCGGCACGTCGACCGCCTCAAGCTCGAGGAGCTTGCGCTCAAGAAGGAGAAGGACCCGGCCTCGCAGGAGCGGCTCGCGGCCCTGCGCGAGACCCTGGCCGAGAACGAGGCGCGCCTGGGCGAGCTGCAGGAGCGGTGGGAGGCGGAGCGCGCCTCGCTCAACAAGGTCGGCGACCTCAAGACGCGCCTCGACGCCGCGCGCGGCGAGGCCGAGCGCGCGCAGCGCGAGGGCGACCTCGAGCGGGCCTCGCGGCTGCTGTACGGCGAGATCCCGTCGCTCGAGCGCGAGCTGGCCGAGGCCGAGCGCGTGGAGCAGTCGGACGAGCGCATGGTGGGCGACCATGTGACCGAGGAGGACATCGCAAGCGTCATCGCGGCCTGGACCGGCATCCCCGTCGGCCGGCTGATGCGCGGCGAGACCGAGAAGCTGCTGCACCTGGAGTCCGAGCTCGGGCGACGTCTCATCGGCCAGGAGGACGCGGTGCGCGCCGTGGCCGACGCCGTGCGCCGCTCGCGGGCCGGCATCAGCGATCCGAACCGGCCGACGGGATCGTTCCTCTTCCTCGGCCCGACGGGCGTGGGCAAGACCGAGCTCGCCAAGGCGCTCGCGGCGTTCCTCTTCGACGACGAGCAGGCGATGGTGCGCATCGACATGTCGGAGTACGGCGAGAAGCACTCCGTCAGCCGCCTCGTGGGCGCCCCTCCGGGATACGTCGGCTACGACCAGGGCGGCCAGCTCACCGAGGCCGTGCGCCGGCGCCCCTACAGCGTCGTGCTGCTCGACGAGGTCGAGAAGGCGCACCCCGAGGTGTTCGACGTGCTGCTGCAGGTGATGGACGACGGTCGCCTCACCGACGGCCAGGGCCGCACGGTCGACTTCAAGAACGTCATCCTCATCCTCACGTCGAACCTCGGCTCCCCCGTGCTGATCGATCCGACGCTCTCGCCCGAGTCCAAGCGCGAGCAGGTGATGCAGCTCGTGCACGCGGCGTTCAAGCCGGAGTTCATCAACCGCCTCGACGACATCGTGATGTTCCACGCGCTGGGGCAGGACGACCTCGCGCAGATCGTGGAGCTGCAGGTGGACCTGCTGCAGCGGCGCCTGTCGGATCGGCGCCTCACGCTCGCCGTCACGCCCGACGCCCGGGCCTGGCTGGCCGAGCGCGGCTACGACCCCGTGTTCGGCGCGCGCCCCCTGCGCCGGCTGATCCAGACCGAGATCCAGGATCGCCTGGCCCGCGCGATCCTGTCGGGCGGCGTGCACGACGGCGACGCCGTGCGCGTGGACGTGGCCGCGACCGGCGACGAGCTCGCGCTCACGAGCCAGGGCCCGACCGAGGCCTGATCTCCCCCGCCGAACCCGCCCTCCTTGCGCGAACCCGCCCCCGATCCGGCGCGGGTTCGCGGATCGGGGGCGGGTTCGGCGGCGTGCGCTCGGTCAGCTGCGGAGGGCCTCCGCGAGCTTGACGCGGCCGCCCATGCGCAGCAGCGAGTTCTCGTAGATGCGGGCGCCCAGCAGCACGATCGCGACGCACGTGGCGGCCATGATCCCGAGTGCGAGGATCGGCTCCCACCAGGCCGCCTCGTCGAAGTACAGGCGGATCGGCATCGCGATGGCCGCCGAGAACGGCACGTACGACATGACGGTCATGATCAGCGGATTGTCGCCGAGGAACATCGGCAGGTACGACGGGATCATCACGAGCATCATGATGGGCGTGACGGTCGGGCTGATGTCCTCCTGGCGCGAGACCATGGCGCCCGCGGCGGCGAACATCGCCGACAGGATCGGGAAGCCGAACAGGAAGAACACGGCGAACCAGGCCATGGGGGCGCCGAAGTCGTTCAGCACGTCCGACTGACCGGTCACGGCCAGCGTGATGGTCGCCGCCGCGATGATGAGCAGGATCTGGCCCATCGAGAGCACGAGGTTGCCGAGCACCTTGCCGGCGAGCAGCACGCGGGCGGGGACCGTCGAGATGAGGATCTCGATGACGCGCGTCTGCTTCTCCTCCACGACGGCGGTGGAGATCGGCATCGCGAAGCTGAGCGCCGCGCCCATGAACACGAGGCCGAAGATCATCCCGAGGATGTAGCGCAGGAAGAACGGCACGTCCGAGTCGTCGAGCAGCGTGACCTCGGGCGCGACGGACAGCAGCGAGACGACGTCCGAGGGCGCCTCGGTCAGCGCCACCACCTCCATGCCGGTGGCCGAGTCCGGGCTCGCCGCGATGAGGGCGTCCACCTCGCCGTCGCGGACGAGCTGCTCGCCCTCCGCCCGGTCGGCCACCTCCGTGACCTCGAGGGCGTCGGTGTCGGGCAGGGTGGCGGCGACGTCCGCCGTGGCGGCCACGGGAGTGCCGCCGGACGTCGCGTTCACGATGCCCATCACGACGATGCCGCCGACGACGATGAGCAGCAGGATGAGCGTCGAGATGACGAACGACTTGCTGCGCAGGCGTCCCATGATGTCGCGCTCGGCGACGAGCCACGTGGACTGGGCGGGCGCGAGGGGCCGGGGTGCGGTGCTCACTGGATGACCTCCTTGAAGATCTGGGCGAGGGAGGGGCGCTGGGGGGTGAAGCTCGCCACGTCGCCGCGGGCGACGGCCTGCTGCAGCACGCGCTGGGCGGCGGTGGCGTCGGCGGCCTCGAACAGCGCGTAGCCGCCGTCGAAGTCGAGCACCTCGATGCCCGCCTCGTCGCGGATCCAGCCCGCGTCGCCGGACGAGACGAGCTCGTAGCGGCGGGTCGAGTGCTGCTCGCGCAGCGCCTCGCGCGAGCCGGAGGCGCGGACCGACCCGGCGGCGATGATGACGAGGTCGTCGCACAGGCGCTCGACGACGTCGAGCTGGTGCGACGAGAACAGCACCGCCGCGCCGCCGGCCGCGCGCTCCTGGAGCACGCCGGCGACGACGTCGACGGCCAGCGGGTCGAGGCCCGAGAACGGCTCGTCGAGGATGAGCACCTCGGGGTCGTGCACGAGGGCCGCGGCGATCTGCGCGCGCTGCTGGTTGCCCAGCGACAGCGCCTCGACGTTGTCGTTCAGGCGCTCCCCCAGGCCCAGCTGCTCCAGGATGTCCTGCGCCCGGCGGGTGGACTCCGCGCGGCCGTAGCCGTGCAGGCGGGCGAGGTAGGCGATCTGCTCGAGCACCTTCATCTTCGGGTACAGGCCCCGCTCCTCCGGCATGTAGCCGAAGCGGCGGCGGTCGTCGGCGGTCAGCTCGACGCCGTCGAACGTGACGCTGCCGGCGTCGCGGGCGAGCAGGCCGAGGACGATCCGCATCGTCGTCGTCTTGCCGGCGCCGTTCCCGCCCACGAAGCCGGTGAGGCGGCCGGGCGCGACGTCGAACGTCACGCCGTCGAGCGCCCTCCGCTCCCCGTAGCTCTTGGTGATCCCCTGCAGTCGCAGCATGGTCATCCTTTCTCGGTGATGGATCCAGGCTAGGAACGGGCCGGTGCGCGGCACATCCGCCGCGTGGGGGATTCCGGCCGCTCCCCCGCGGCCGCGCTCCCCCGGGCGGGGGAATAGATCCGAGCGACGAGAACTTGCACCTGAATGGATCGGCCGACCGGCCGAAGACCCCCTCCCGAGTACAGGAGCAATCAATCGTGACCAAGATCGGCTACATCGTCGGCAGCATCAGCAGCACCTCGATCAACCGCACGCTGGCCGAGGCCGTCGTGAGGCTCGCGCCGGAGGGCGTGGAGTTCGTCGAGATCCCGATCAGGGATCTGCCCTTCTACTCGCCCGACTACGACGCCGACTTCCCCCAGGTGGGCAAGGACTTCAAGGCCGCGATCGAGGCCGTCGACGGCGTGCTCATCGTCACGCCCGAGTACAACCGCTCCATCCCCGGCGTGCTGAAGAACGCCATCGAGTGGTCGGCCCGCCCGTACGGCCAGATGTCGCTCAGCCGCAAGCCGGTGGCCGTGCTCGGTGGCTCGCAGGGCGGCATCGCCACCGCCGCCGCGCAGCAGCACCTGAAGGCCGTGCTCTCGCACGTCGACGCCATCGTGATGGGCCAGCCCGAGGGCTTCATCCAGCTCACCCCCGGCCTGATCGACGAGAACCGCGAGGTGACGAACGAGGGCACCAAGGCGTTCCTGCAGGGCTACCTCGACACGTTCCTGGGCCTCGTCGCCCGCGTGCGGAAGGCCAACGCCTGACACGCACCCACCCGGAAGCGCCCCGCGGCCCAGCACCGACCTCGGTGGGGCCCGGGGCGCTTCCGCGTGCGGGCTTCCGTGTGCGGCTCAGGCGAGGCCGTGGCGGTGGGCGTAGACGACCGCGGCGACGCGGTCGCGCACGCCGAGCTTGAGCAGGATGTTCGACACGTGCGTCTTCACGGTCGCCTCGCCGATGTAGAGCCGCGCCGCGATCTCGGCGTTGCTGAGGGCCTGCGCCAGCAGCCGCAGCACCTCGGCCTCGCGGTCGGTGAGGTCGACGGCGGTGGGGTCGACGCCCGGCGGGGCGGTCGCCGGGGCCGTGGACGGCGCGGTCGTAGACGGCGCGGGCGCCGCGGTCGCGAACCGCTCGATCACGCGGCGCGTGACCTCGGGCGCCAGCAGCGCGTCGCCGGCGGCGACCACGCGCACGGCGCTCACGAGCTCCTCGGGCCCCGCGTTCTTCAGGAGGAACCCGCTGGCCCCGGCGTCGAGCGCCGCGAAGAGGTAGTCGTCGCGGTCGAACGTGGTCACGATGAGCACGCGCGGCGGCGGAGCGTCGGCGGCCGACGCCTCGGCGAGGATGAGGCGCGTCGCCTCGATGCCGTCCAGGTCGGGCATCTGCACGTCCATCAGGATGACGTCGGGCCGCATGCTGCCCACGGCATCCACCGCCTCGCGTCCGGTCGCGGCCTCGCCCGCGACCTCGACGCCGGAGGCCGCGAGGATCGTGCGGAAGCCCATCCGCATGGCGGCGTGATCGTCGACGATCAGCGCGCGCGTCACGCGGCGCTCCCCTGCTCGCCGCGCGTGACCGGCACGCGCACGCGGACGAGGTACCCCGTGCGCTCGAGGCCGCCGGCGGCGTGACGGGGGCCCAACTGCAGCGTGCCGCCGCAGGCCGTGGCGCGCTCGCGCATGCCGAGCTGCCCGATCCCCGGGCGCGCGCCCGAGCGCACCCATCCCGTGTTCGCGATCTCCAGCTCGACGGCGTCGGGCTCGTAGCGCAGCCGCACGTCGGCGGTGACGTCGGGACCGCCGTGACGACGCGCATTCGTGAGGGCCTCCTGCGCGATGCGGTACAGGTTCACGTGCACGAGATCCGAGACCTCGACCGGCTCGCCGACCACGGTGAACCGCGTGGGCGTGCCCGCCGCCGTCATGGCGCGGGCCAGCTCCTCCAGGCCGGAGAGCCGCAGGGCCGAGGGCGCCTCGCGCGCCTCGTCCTCGGGGCTGCGGAGCGTGTCGAGCAGGTGGTGCAGCTCATCGATCGCCGAACGCGCCGAGTCCTCGATGCCGCGCAGCATTCCCTCCGCGGCATGCGGATCCGTCTCGAGCACCGTGCGCGCCGCCCCGGCCTGCACGCCCATGACCGACACGTGGTGGCCGACGACGTCGTGCAGCTCGCGCGCGATCCGCACGCGGTCCAGCGCCACCGCCTGCGCGGCCGAGAGCTCGCGTTCCTCCTCGAGCCGGGCGGCCAGCGCGCTGAGCGCCTGCCGGTCGAGGGCCGCGCGGTACGCGTGGTCGCCCAGGAACCAGGCGCCGCCGAAGTACGCCGCGTTGATGAGCCACTGGATGAGCATGAAGGCGACGAGCGGCGAGAAGGCGCCCGCGTACAGGTCCGGATCGTCCGAGGCCTCGCCCGTGACGGCGAGGAAGGTGGTCACGAGCATCCACACGAACATCGCGATGACGATCCCCGTGCGCGCCCAGAACGCGCGGCGACGGTCGTTCAGCCACGCGCCGATCGTGTAGATCGCGATGAACATGGCCACATTGCTCGCGAACGCCTCGGGCACATAGGCGGTCACGCCCACGAAGTAGGCCGCGCAGATGACCACGGCGACGGCAACGGGGTACCGCCGGCGCAGCGCGAGCCGCAGCGTCGTGCCGATGGCGAGCGGGATCGTCCACACGACGTCGGCGGTCCGCTCGCCGTAGAACTGCGAGATGGACGAGAGCGCCCCGCTCACGATCGCGGCGACGAACATCGTCCCCGCGAGCACGAGGTCCATGCGCAGCTGCTGCCGCGTCGGTCCGGTCCTGCGCGCCGAGTCGGCCGGCGCCGCGGGGGCGCCGACGGGCGCGTCCTGTACTGCCGTCATCCCTTCACCGTACGGGGCCGCTCGGCCGGGATCCTCCCCCGCGCGACGGATCCGCGGGCCGAAGCACCGGGCGGGCTCAGCCGAAGATCATCGGGACGTCGGCGTCGTCCTCGTCCGCGGGGAAGTCGAGATCGACGACGACGGGCACGTGGTCGCTCGGCTGCACGCCCTTGCGCTCCTCGCGGTGGATGGCGGCGCCGGCCGCCGCGTCGGCGAGGGCGCGCGAGCCGAGGATGAAGTCGATGCGCAGGCCCTGGTTGCGGGGGAACTTCAGCTGCTTGTAGTCCCAGTACGTGAAGCCCTCGGGCACGAACGGCCGCACGACATCGCGCAGGCCTGCGTCCTCCAGCGCGCGGAACGCCTCGCGCTCGGCGGGCGAGACGTGGGTGGAGGCGCCCTCGACGACCGCGGGGTCGCCGTTGTCGGCGTCGGTCGGGGCGATGTTGAAGTCGCCCACGAGCGCGAGCGGCAGATCTGGATCGGCGGCGAGGGCACCCGCCGTGTACTGCCGCAGCGCCTCGAGCCAGCGCAGCTTGTACGCGTAGTGCGGGTCGGCGAGCGTGCGGCCGTTGGGCACGTAGAGGCTCCACACCCGCACGCCGTTCACGGTCGCGCCGATCGCGCGCGCCTCCTGCGGGGCGTCGTCGCCGTCGTGCCCCTTCAGGAAGCCGGGCATGCCGTCGAAGGCATACTCCACGTCCTCGATCGGCTCGCGGCTGGCGATCGCGACGCCGTTCCACTGGTTCAGACCGTGCGCCTCGACGTGATACCCGGCGGCCTCGAACGCCTCGTACGGGAACTGCTCGGGCTTGCACTTGATCTCCTGCATCGCCAGCACGTCGACGTGCTCGCGATCCGCGAAGCCCACGATGCGATCCACGCGGGCGCGGATCGAGTTCACATTCCAGGTGGCCAGGCGCATGGCTCCCAGCCTAATCGGCGTCCCCGACGCCGCATCGCGCCGCCCGCGGCGCGGCCGGCCCGCGCGCTCCCTAGACTGGGGCGCATGGCCGCACCCGCATCCACGCCCGAGCTCGAAGCCGACCGTCAGCAGCTCATCGAGCTCATCAAGGCGGAGGCGGTGTTCCACGGCGACTTCACGCTCTCGAGCGGCAAGAAGGCCACGTACTACGTGGACATGCGCAAGCTCACGCTCGACCACCGCGCCGCCCCGGCGATCGGCCGCATCATGCGCGACCTCATCGCCGACATCGACGGCGTCGTGGCGGTCGGCGGCCTCACGCTCGGCGCCGACCCGATCGCGAACGCCGTGATGCATGCCTCGGCCGGCACGGATCGGCCGCTCGACGCGTTCGTCGTGCGCAAGGAGCCGAAGGACCACGGCCGCGGCCGCCAGATCGAGGGCGCGGAAGTCGAGGGCAGGCGCGTCGTCGTGCTCGAGGACACCTCCACCACGGGGCAGTCCGCCCTGAAGGCCGTCGAGGCGCTGCGCCGCGCGGGCGCGGAGGTGCTCGCGGTCGCCGTGATCGTCGACCGCAAGACCGGCGCGCAGGCGGCCGTCGAGGCCGAGGGCCTGGAGTGGCGCGCCGCGATCGACCTCGACGACCTGGGACTCGAGCCGCAGTGAGCGCCGTCGCCCTGGGCGTGGACCTCGGCGGGACCAAGGTCGAGGCGGCGCTCGTCGCCGCCGACGGCAGCGTCCTGCCCGGCACGCGCCATCGCAGGGCGACGGGCCGCGACATCACCTCGCACGGGCTGCGCGAGGCCGTCTCGGCCGTCGTCGGCCAGGCGCTCGCCCACCTCCCCGTCGACGCGGACTTCGCCGGCGCCGGCATCGGATCGGCCGGACCCATCGACCTGCACGCCGGCACGATCGCGCCGGTGAACATGCCGGGCGCGCACGGCTTCGCGATCGTCGACGCGGTGCGCGACGCCGTGATCGGGGCGACCGGTCTGCCCGACGCCGAGGTGCGCCTGCGGCACGACGGCGGCTGTCTCGCGCTCGCGGAATCGTGGATCGGCGCGGCGGCCGGATCGCGCGCCTCGCTGTCGATCGTCGTCTCGACGGGCGTGGGCGGCGGGATCGTCGTCGAGGGGCGCCCGGTCGGCGGGGCGAGCGGCAACGCGGGGCACCTGGGCCAGACGCACGTCGACGGGGCGACGACCGAGGAGAGCGCATCGGGGCCGCACACCGTCCGCTGGGCGCGTGAGCAGGGCTGGACGGGCGAGACCGGCGAGGACCTCGCGCGATCCGCCGCCGCCGGCGACGCGGTCGCGCGCGGGGCGATCGAGCGATCGGCGCGCGCCGTGGGCCGCGCGCTCGCGGATGCGACGACGCTGCTCGACCTCGAGGTCATCGCCATCAGCGGGGGTTTCTCGCGCGTCTCGGCCGACTACGTCGACCTCGTCGCGGCGGCGCTGCGCGAGGCGGCCGCGCTCCCCTACGCCCGCGCGACGCGCGTGGTCCGCAGCGCGCTCGGCGACGAGGGCCCGCTCGTCGGCGCCGCCGCCCTCGTGCTGCGCTGAGCGCCGGCGCCCCCGGTCGCCGACAATCCACCTGCGCGCCGACAATCCCGTTGCGCACGGATTCCCGGCGCGTGGATGGATTCTCGCGGATCGCGGCTACTTGTCGCGGTTGCGCCACCACTGCATCACGAACACCACCAGCGTGCCGCCGATGCACAGCACGGCGACGGCGAACAGCAGATCGCGCGCGTCCATGATCCCCCTCCGGTCGGGGCCGGTCAGACCCCGGCGTCCAGCTCCGCGCCGCCGTCGCCCTCGATCGAGGGATCGAGCAGATCGGCGACCGAGTCGACGATCTCGTCGGGCCGGAACGGGTAGCGCTCGATCGATGACGGCGTGCTGATGCCCGTGAGCACGAGCACCGTGTGCAGGCCGGCCTCGATCCCCGCGACGATGTCGGTGTCCATGCGGTCGCCGATCATGCCCGTGTTCTCGCTGTGCGCGCCGATGCGATTGAGCGCCGAGCGGAACATCATCGGGTTCGGCTTGCCCACGATGTACGGCTGCTTGCCGGTGGCCGCCGTGATGAGCGCGTTGATGGCGCCGGTGGCGGGCAGCACGCCCTGCGCGCTCGGGCCCGTCGCATCGGGGTTGGTGGAGATGAACCGCGCTCCCCCGTTGATGAGCCGCACGGCCTTCGTGAGCGCCTCGAACGAGTAGTTGCGGGTCTCCCCCACCACCACGTAGTCGGGATCGGACTCCGTCATGATGAACCCGGCCTCGTGCATGGCCGTGAGGATGCCCGCCTCGCCGATGACGAACGCCGTGCCGCCGGGGCTCTGCGACTTGAGGAACGCCGCCGTCGCGAGCGCGCTCGTCCAGATGTTCTGCTCGGGCACCTCGATGCCCGAGTTGCGCAGCCGCGCCGAGAGATCGCGGGGCGTGAAGATCGAGTTGTTCGTGAGCACGAGGAACGGCGTGCCCGTCTCGCGCCACTGCGTCAGCAGCTCCCGGGCGCCGGGGACGGGCTGGTCCTCGTGCACGAGGACGCCGTCCATGTCGGTCAGCCAGCACTCGATTCCGTCGCGTCGCGCCATGCCGCCAGCCTATTCCGCGCGGCCGCCGTGCGCTCCCCGGCAGCGCGCCGTGCCGATCCGGGCACGCGCCGGGGATATGTTCGGAGGGTGATCGCCCGCGAACGCCCGTCGTGGGATCCCGCGCGCCTGCCGGACCAGTCGGGACGCACGTTCCTCATCACGGGCGGCAACAAGGGGCTCGGCTACTTCGCCGCCGAGCAGCTGGCGGGCGCCGGCGCGCACGTCATCCTGAGCGGGCGCAACCCGAATCGCCTCGCCGCTGCCCACGACGCCCTCGAGGCCCGCGTGCCCGGCGCGTCGGTCGAGACGCTGCTGCTCGACGTCGCGAATCCTGGATCGATCCGCGCGGCGGCGGCCTCGGTGCGCGGCGGCCTGTTCCAGCGCGGGCGCCTCGACGGCGTGCTGCTGAACGCGGGGATCGTGCACACGCCGCGCACGCGCGAGCTGACGCGAGACGGCCGCGAGCTCGTGATCGCCACCAACGCCCTCGGGCACTTCGTGCTCGCCGCGGAGCTGCTCGTGACGCTCGCGAAGACCGCGGCCCGCGGGAGCGACGTCCGGATCGTCTGGCTCGGCAGCGTCTCCACGCGGATGGGATCGTATGACCCGACCGACATGCAGCTGGAGCGCGAGTACGCGGCGTGGCGCGCCTACGTGCAGTCGAAGGTCGTCGTGCAGGCGCTGGGGCTCGAGGCCGACGCGCGGCTGAGGGCCGCCGATGTGCCGGTGGCGAGCGTCGTGGCGCACCCCGGCTACTCGATCGGCGGGCGGACCCCCACCGTGCACGGCGTGAATCAGCCGAGCCGCTGGAAGCGCGTGCGCGACGCGCTGCAGGCGCCGATCGCGCAGAGCAAGGAGCGCGGCGCGTGGGCGCCGGTGCGCGCCCTCATCGATCCGCGCGTGCAGGGCGGGGAGTACTGGGGCCCGCGCTTCGTCACGCGCGGCGCGCCGGTGCGGCAGACGCCGTCGGCCACCTCGAGCGATCCCGAGGTCCGCCGCAGGGTGTGGGAGGAGTGCGAGCGCCTCACCCGCAGCGAGTGGCCGTTCGCGAGGGCGGCCCGCGCAGCCCGCTGAGCGCGGCCGCGCGGGCTACGCATCCCGCGGGCTACGCGTCGCGGCGGTGCATGACGGCGGCACCGCCGGCGAAGGCCGCAGCCACCCAGGCGATCGTGACCGCGAGGTCGGCCAGGTACTCGCCCGTGAGGCCGGCGGTCGTGTCGGGCAGCACCTGGATGGTCGTGCCGAGCAGGTACTCCGAGACGCGGTGCGCCCACTCCCACGGCAGCGTGGCCATGATCATCGGCAGCACGAAGAGGAAGACAAAGGTGAGCGTGATCGACCACGTCTCCGAGCGCAGCATGGCCGAGAGGCCGAGCCCGAAGACGCCGGCCAGGGCCGTGCCCAGCGCGAGCCCCAGCACGGGAAGCACGAGATCCGCGAGCACGTCGGGCGCGTTCGTGGGCATGCCGAAGGAGGCATAGATGGCGGCGCACGCGGCGAGGCAGAGGGCGAAGCCGACCGCCGCGAAGGCGAACAGCGTCGCCCCGACGACGACGGCCTTGGCGGCGAGGGTGGAGACGCGGCGGGGCGCGGCCGCCAGCTGCGTGCGCAGCGAGCCGGTGGCGTGCTCCTTGGCGTACGCGGCCGCGCCGAGCACCACGCCCACCGCGATCGCGACGATGTAGCCGTTGACGATGGCCATCGGCAGCGGCGGCACGGCCTCCATCGGCATGGGGAACTCGGCCTGATTGGTGGACAGGCCGAACATGAAGGCCATGCCCGCGGTGAGGGCGAAGGCCAGCGCGGCTCCGATCCACAGCGACACGTGCGTGCCGCGCAGGCTGGTGAGCGCGATCCACTCGGCCTTCACGAGGCCTCCGAAGGTGAGGCGGGAGGCGGTGGCCGGGGTGTGCGGCGCCTGGACGGGGGCGGCGGATGTGAGGGATGACATCGTCATATGCCTTTCGGGGAATCCAGCTCAGGCGGCGACGGCGGCGGCGTCGCTGCGGTACTCGGTGGCCTCGCCGGTGAGCGCGAGGTAGGCCTCCTCGAGGGAGGCCGAGACGGGCGTGAGCTCGTCGAGCTCGAGGCCGGCCTCGGCGGCGATGCGCGCGATGCGCCGCGGCGGCACGCCGGCGATCTCGAGGGCGCCGTCGGCTTCGGGCGAGACGGACACGCCATCCGCGCCGAGCAGCGAGGCCAGGGCGGCGGCGTCCGAGACGCGCACGCGCGTGACCTCGCGGCGTGCGGCGGCGAGGAACTCGGCGATCGGGGCGTCGGCGAGCACGCGGCCCCGGCCGAGCACGATGATGTGGTCGGCCGTCTGCGCCATCTCGCTCATGAGGTGCGACGAGATGAACACCGTGCGGCCCTCGGCCGCGCGCGCCCGCGCGAAGCCGCGCACCCAGTGCACGCCCTCGGGGTCGAGGCCGTTCACGGGCTCGTCGAAGATGAGCACCTGCGGGTCGCCCAGCATCGTCGCGGCGATCCCGAGCCGCTGGTGCATGCCCAGCGAGAATCCGCCGATCCGCCGTCGCGCCACGGACTCGATGCCCGTCAGCTCGAGCACCTCCCTCACGCGCGAGCGGGAGATGCCGTTCGTCGCGGCGAGCATGCGCAGGTGCGCCTCGGCGGTGCGGCCGGGGTGCACGGCCTTCGCGTCGAGCAGTGCGCCGGCCTGGCGCATGGGATCGGCGTGCTCCGCGAACGGACGGCCGCCCACGGTCGTGCGCCCGGACGTGGGGCGGTCGAGCCCCATGATCATGCGCATCGTGGTCGACTTGCCGGCGCCGTTCGGGCCGAGAAAGCCGGTCACCTGCCCGGGCCTGGCGACGAACGAGACGTCGTCGACCGCCGTGTGGGCGCCGAAGCGCTTCGTGAGGTTCTCTGCCGTGATCATGGGCCTCACGCTACGGGGCCGGGCGGGGCCGGTGCATCGGCGCACGGGACCATCCCGCATCGTCCCGGAGGATGATCCTCCGGCGCGCGGAGGGCGTCCCTGCTGTGGTGGCGGCGCCGGTCAGGCGCTGAGCCAGATGGCGTCCTCGGCGCCCGGGGGCACGGGGGCGCCGGCGCGCAGGGTCGAGCCGACCTCGATGCCCGCGTCCTCGATGGCGCGCAGCAGCTGCGGGTCGCGGTCGCTCACGCGCAGCACGCGCCCCTCGTGCCCGGGCGCGGCCTCGGCCAGCAGTACGAACGGTTCGCGCTGCACGCGGCCGGCCGCGTCGGGGATCGCGTCGCCGTGCGGGTCGAAGCGGGGCCGGCCCAGTCGCTCGTCGATCTTCTCGAGCAGCCGGTCGCTGATCGCGTGCTCGAGCACCTCGGCCTCGTCGTGCACCTCGTCCCACGTGTACCCGAACTCGCGCACGAGCCACGTCTCGATCAGCCGGTGCCGGCGCGTCATCTCGAGCGCGCGGCGCTCGCCCTCGGGCGTGAGGCGCACGGCGCGGTACGGCTCGTGCGCCACGAGGCCCTGCGCCGCGAGCTTCTTGACCATCTCGGTCACGCTCGACGGAGCGATCCCCAGCCGCGAAGCGAGCACCGACGGAGTGATGGGCGCGTCCTGCCACTCGGTGTGCGCGTACACCGTCTTCAGGTAGTCGTCGACAGCGGGGGAGGGCACGCCACCAGGGTACTCACGCCCCCGTGAACGTCAGCCACAGCAGCGCGCCGTTGAGCGCGATGAGGAACGCGCTGCAGACGACGCCGAGCGCGGTCGTCCACCAGCGGTTGCGGAAGGCGCCGAGCGTGCGATCCTGCGCCGTGAGCGCGACGAGCGGGATGAGGGCGAAGGGGATGCCGAACGACAGCACCACCTGGCTGAGGATGAGCGCCCGGGTGGGATCGAAGCCGACGGCGAGGATCGCGAGGGCCGGCACGAGCGTGATGAGCCGGCGGGCGAGCAGCGGGATGCGCACCCGCAGCAGCCCCGACATGATCTCGGCCCCGGCATAGGCGCCCACCGACGTCGAGGCCAGCCCGCTGGCCAGCAGCCCCACCGCGAACAGCGTCGCGATCACCGGCCCGAGGCCGCTCCACAGCGCCGCATGGGCGCCCTCGAGGCTGTCGGTGCCCGGCACGCCGGGCAGGTTCGCGGCACCCAGCAGCAGGATCGCGAGGTTCACGGTGCCGGCGATGACGAGCGCGATCGTGACGTCCAGCCTGGTGGCGCGCAGCAGGCGGGGGATGCGCACGCCGGCCTCCTCGTGCAGCGCGGATCGCCGCACGGGCGCGTGGAACCGGTCGCGCGAGAGGGCGCTGTGCGCGTAGATGGCGTGCGGCATGACCGTGGCGCCGAGGATCGACGCGGCCAGCAGCACCGACGCGGTGCCCTCGAACCGCGGCACGAGTCCCGCCGCGGTGGCGGCCGGATCGGGCGGGCCCACGAACACGCCCACCGTGAAGCCGACGGCGATGACGGCCATGAGCCCGATGATGACGAACTCGAACGGCTTCGCCCCGCGCGTGGACTGCACGGCGAGCAGGATCATCGACACGGCGCTCGTGATGACGCCGCCGATCAGCAGCGGGATGTCGAAGAGCAGCCACAGGGCCACGGCGCCGCCGATGATCTCGGCGATGTCGGTCGCCATCGCGACGAGCTCGGCCTGCAGCCAGTACGCGCGCCGCGCCCACGGCCGGCGGATGCGCTCGCCGAGGGTCTGCGACAGGCTGCGGCCGGTCACGACGCCGAGCTTGGCCGAGAGGTACTGGATGAGCCAGGCCATGGCGTTGCCGAGCACGACGACCCACACGAGCAGGTACCCGAACTGCGCGCCGGCCGACATGTTCGTGGCGACGTTGCCGGGGTCGAGGTACGCGACGCCCGCCACGAGGGCGGGCCCGAGCAGCCAGGCCGGGCGGGGTGCCGAGCGCGTCTTCGCCGTCGTCATCCCGACAGTGTGCCAGATTTTTAGGCAAACCGAAAAGAGCGACGATCCGGCGAGCGCCGTACGCTGAACCGGTGACCGACGCGACGCCCGAGCCCAGCCGCGAGTTCACGACCCACGGCGTGGGGCCGTGGCCGGGGGAGTGGCCGGAGGGCGCGCAGTACGACCCCGAGCTGCTCGCGAACGGCGACACCCGGAACGTGATCGACCGCTACCGGTACTGGACGATGGAGGCGATCGTCGCCGACCTCGACGCGCGCCGGCACCCGTTCCACGTGGCGATCGAGAACTGGCAGCACGACATGAACATCGGATCGATCGTGCGCAGCGCCAACGCGTTCCTCGCCGACACCGTGCACATCATCGGGCGCAGGCGGTGGAACCGGCGCGGAGCCATGGTGACGGATCGCTACCAGCACGTCGTGCATCATCCGGACGTCGCCGCATTCGCCGCGTGGGCGGCAGAGGAGGGCATCCCGATCATCGCCGTCGACAACGTCGGCGAGGCCGTGCCGGTGGACCGGGCCGAGCTGCCGGAGCGCTGCGTGCTGCTGTTCGGGCAGGAGGGCCCCGGCCTGTCGGACGAGGCGCTCGCCGCGGCATCCGCTCACATCGAGATCACGCAGTACGGCTCGACGCGCTCGATCAACGCGAGCGCGGCGGCGGCCATCGTCATGTACGAGTGGGCGCGGCGCTACGCCTGAGTCCGCAAGTCTGTGCGGAATCCGCTCGTGTGAGCGCCCGGACTTGACACAGACTTGCGGACATCAGGGCAGGTAGTCGAGCGGATCGAGCGGCTCCCCGGCCGCGCGGCGCTACGCCTGAGTGTCAGGCCGACTGGTGCAGCCACGCCGTGCCTCGCACGCGGCGGTGCAGGGTCCAGAAGCGCATGCCCATGAGCACCACGAAGAAGCCGGCCGCCAGCAGCGCGAGCCCCCACGATCCGGTGGGGCGCAGCCACCACAGCACGGCGAGGTACGGCAGGAACGGGACGAGGTTGATCGCGCCCGCGATCGCGAGATAGCGGGCGTCGTTGGCGCCCATGAGCACGCCGTCGAGCACGTAGACGGCGCCGGCGAGCGGCTGCATCAGGCCCATCAGCACGAGCGCGGGCACGAGCAGCGCGGCCACGTCGGCGTCGCCCGTGAACACCAGCCCGATCACGCCGGACAGCGCGGCGATCACGGCGCCGCAGAGCACGCCGAACCACGCGCCCCACGCGAGCGTGCGCGACAGCACGCCGCGCACGTGATCCTCGTCCCCCTCGCCGAGCGAGCGCCCGATGAGCGCCTGCGCCGCGATCGCGAGCGCGTCGAGCGCGAACGCCGCGGTCGACGAGATCGTGAACACGATCTGCCACCCCGCCAGCTCGTCGGTGCCGAGCGCCGTCGCGGCGCCCACCGTCACGAGCAGGCTCAGCCGCAGGCTCACCGTGCGCAGGAACATCCACCCTCCCGAGCGCGCCGAGCCGCGCACGCCCTCGCGCTGGGGGCGGATCGACGCGCTGTGGCGTGCGGCGAGCCGGCCGATCACGAGCACGTAGGCGGCGACCATGCCCCACTGCGCCGTGACGGTGCCTGCGGCCGATCCGGCGATGCCCCAGCCGAGCCCGTACATGAACAGCCAGTTCAGCAGCGCGTTCGCCGCGAAGCCGGCGGTCGCGATCCACAGCGGGATGACGGTGTTCTGCATGCCGCGCAGCAGGCCGGTGGCGGCGAACACGATGAGCATGGCCGGCAGGCCCCACATCGAGATGCCCAGGTAGGTGACGGCCTGCTCGGCCACGGCGTCGGTCGCGCCGAACAGGCCGACGAGCAGGGGTGTGGCGAAGTGGCCGGCCACGGCCAGTACCGCGCCGATCCCGAGCGCGAGCCACATGCCGTCGATGCCGACCGAGACCGCGCCCGTGCGGTCTCCGGCGCCGAAGCGCCGCGCCACGGCGGGGGTCGTCGAGTAGGCGAGGAAGATCATGAGCCCGACGATCGTCTGCAGCACGGCCGAGGCGATCCCGAGCCCGGCGAGCGGCGTGACGCCGAGGTGCCCCACCATGACGGAGTCGATGATGAGGAAGATCGGCTCGGCGATGAGCGCGCCGAGCGCGGGCACCGCCAGGCGCAGGATGTCGCGGTTCAGCGACCGTCGCGCGCCGGGTTCTGCCACCCTCCGAGCCTAGGGCGTGGCGCCGACACGGCCGCGGTCAGCCCGTGCAGCGCCCCGTCGGCACCGGCGCGGCCGCGGCGTCGACCGACGCGAGGACCGGCTCCAGCTCGGCGGTGGTCATGGCGTACCCGATGCCCGGATTGGCCTCGTCGCGCGCGAAGACGACGCCGGCCACGTCGCCCGACGGGGTGAGCAGCGGGCCGCCCGAGTTGCCCGGTCGCACCTCCACCGCGAGGGCGTAGGTGTCGCGCTCGGTGCGCGCGTCGCCGTAGATGTCCTGCATCGACACCGGTCCCACCGACATCACCGATCCCGCGCGGATCTCGAGGGGCCCTCCGTAGGGGTAGCCCAGCACGGCGGCCTCGGCGCCCACGCCCAGCGGCGCCGTGACGTCGAGGGGCGCGGCGGAGATGTCGGCGGCCACCACGGCCAGGTCGTCCACGGGATCGAAGTACACGATCCGCCCGTCCACGGCCGGCTGCTCGGGCAGCTCGACGACGACCGACTCGACGCCGGCCACCACGTGGGCGTTGGTGACGATGAGGTCGTCGGCCACGACGAAGCCCGAGCCGGTCGACCCGGTGCCGCACGCATAGGCGACGCCCGAGATGCGCGCGACGGACGACGCCGCCTGGGCGAGGGCGGGATCGTCGGTGTCGAGCTCGGGGGAGGGCAGCACGACGCCGGGATCGACGATGCCGCCGAGGGCCGGCAGGGCGTCGTCGACCACGACCGAGCGCAGGCGCGCGAGGGCCTCGGCGACCGGATCGGGGGTGAAGCGGTCGATCGTGCGCAGCGCGGTCGAGGAGGCCACGGCGGCCGAGACGACGGGGATGCCGGCCGTCGCGATGACGGACCCGGCCAGCGCGGCCGCCAGCGTGGCGGCGACCGCGCCGACGACGCCGCCGAGCAGCCGGTCGAGCACGCCGACCCTGATGCGCCGGGCGCCGCGGCGCAGCAGCGAGCCGATGGCGGTGCCGACGGCCGTGCCCACGGCCAGCAGCGCGATCACCGTCGCGAACACGGCCACGCCGCGCCATGCCGGCTCGGGTACGGCACGGCTCGCCAGCGGCGCGAGCCAGGGGGCGAGCAGCGCGCCGGCGGCGAACCCCGCCCAGGCGCCGAGCCCCGTGAACAGCCCGACGCGCAGCCCGCTGAGCAGCGCGACGACGATCACCACGATCACGACCACGTCCACCACGAGCATCCGGCGCCTCCCGCCTCTATCGTGCCCTGCCCCCGGTGCGGCGGCCGGTGAGACCGCTGGGAGGCCCGCCCGCCGCCGGGAGGCGCGACCCTACGATGGGACGCATGACTGAACCCTCCGGCATCGCCATCGACGAACTCGACCCGAACGTCCGCCCGCAGGACGACCTGTACCGGCACGTGAACGGATCGTGGATCGCGCGCACGGACATCCCGGAGGACAAGGCGCGCTGGGGCTCGTTCCACCTGCTGGCCGAGCAGGCCGAGGCGCAGGTGCGCGCGATCATCGATGAGGCGCAGGGCGCCGAGCCCGGCACCGAGACGCGCAAGATCGGCGACCTGTACGCCTCGTTCATGGACACCGACCGGATCGCGCAGCTCGGCACGGCGCCGCTCGCACCGCGCCTGGCCGAGGTCGACGCCATCGCCGACGTGCCCGCGTTCCTCGCCGCGCTCGGCCGCCTGGACCGCGCGGGCGTCGCCGCCCTCGTCGGCATGTACGTGGGGCCCGACAAGGGCGCGCCCGACCGGTACATCGCGTACCTGATGCAGGCCGGGCTCTCGCTGCCCGACGAGAGCTACTACCGCCTCGACACCTTCGAGCAGATCCGCACCGCCTTCCGCGCCCACGCCGAGCGGCTGCTCGCGCTCGGCGGCGTCGCCGACGCGGCCGAGCAGGCGGAGCGCCTCTTCACGCTCGAGACCGAGCTCGCCACGCACCACTGGGACAAGGTGCGCAGCCGCGACGCGGTGGCCACCTACAACCTGAAGTCGTGGGCCGAGGCGCAGCAGCTCGCGGGCCTCGACCTGCAGCCGTGGCTGGAGGCCGTCGCGCCCGATCCCGCCGGGCTCGCGGAGGTCGTCGTGGCGCAGCCGTCGTACCTCGAGGGGCTCGGCTCGCTGCTCGTGCCGGAGCGGCTGGACGACTGGAAGGCCTGGCTGCGCTATCGCGTCGTGCGGGCCGCGGCGCCGTACCTCACCGACGACCTCGTCGACGAGAGCTTCTCGTTCTACGGCACCACGCTCACGGGCGTGCCGGCCAACCGCGAGCGCTGGAAGCGCGGGGTCTCGCTCGTGGAGGGATCCATGGGCGAGGCCGTGGGCAAGGTGTACGTCGAGCGGCACTTCCCGCCCGCGGCGAAGGCCGCCATGGACGAGCTCGTCGCGAACCTCATCGAGGCCTATCGGCAGAGCATCACGGCGCTGGAGTGGATGAGCCCCGCCACGCGCGAGAAGGCGCTCGCCAAGCTCGACGCGTTCACGCCCAAGATCGGCTACCCCGTGAAATGGCGCGACGACGCGGCGCTCGAGATCGACGCCGCCGACCTGCTCGGCAACGTGCAGCGCGCCGCCGCCTTCGAGCACGACCGCGAGCTGGCGAAGCTGGGCGGGCCCATCGACCGCGACGAGTGGCACATGACGCCGCAGACGGTGAACGCGTACTACAACCCCACGATGAACGAGATCGTGTTCCCCGCCGCGATCCTGCAGTACCCGTTCTTCGACGCCGAGCGCGACGCCGCCGCCAACTACGGCGGGATCGGCGCCGTCATCGGCCACGAGATCGGGCACGGATTCGACGACCAGGGATCGCAGTACGACGGCACCGGCGCGCTGCGCAACTGGTGGACGGACGAGGACCGCGCCGCGTTCGAGGAGCGCACGAAGGTGCTCATCGCGCAGTACGACGAGCTCACCCCGGAGGGCCTCGACCCGCAGACGCATCGCGTCAACGGCGCGCTCACGGTCGGCGAGAACATCGGCGACCTCGGCGGGCTCGGCATCGCGCTGAAGGCGTACGAGCTCTCGCTCGCGGGAGGGGAGGCGCCCGAGATCGACGGCCTCACGGGCGTGCAGCGCGTGTTCCTGTCGTGGGCGCAGTGCTGGCAGCAGAAGGGCCGCGAGGCCGAGACGATCCGCCTGCTCACGATCGATCCGCACGCGCCGGCCGAGTTCCGCTGCAACCAGATCGTGCGCAACATCGACGCGTTCTACGACGCCTTCGGCGTGACGGAGTCGGACGCGCTGTGGCTCGCGCCTGACCGGCGTGTGACGATCTGGTGACGTCTTCTCCGCCCGCCGCGCTGAGCGCGCCGGGCGGATTAGTCTGCTAATGGATCGGCGCGTGAGGGTGCGCGCACGCGCGTGAGCGCACGGGGCCGGGGGCGATGAGCTCCCTGGGGGCCGGCCGCCGGGCAGCGCGCGGATCCTTCCCCCCACCCCGTCATCCCCGGAGGAATCGTGGCCGTCGAGCCCGATCACGACACCGCATCGCGGCGACGCGCGCGCGATGGCCGCTCCCGCGTCGTGCGCCGCGGACGCAACGGGGTCTTCGCCGGCACCATGGCCGCGCTCGACGATCTCGCCTCGTCCGGCGCGCAGGTGTCGATCCACATCACCGATCTCGATCGCGGGTCCGTCGTGCTGTCGGGCGACGACTACGTCACCCTCCCGATCGCCGGGCTCGGCGTCGTGCCGATCCTCGTCGAGGCCGCCGCGCGATTCGAGGAGGAGACCCTCGACCCGTTCGCGCTCGTCGAGCGATCCGGACTCGAGCGGGTCGGCGTGGCGGGCATCTGGCGCCACCTGGCGGTGCCCACGCTGCCGCTCGGCGACCTCGTCGTGCTGGCGGCGGCCACGGGCGATGCCTACGCCGTGAACGCGCTGCTCGAGTCGGTGGGGCTCGAGGCGGTCACGCGCCGGCTCGTGGAGCTGGGGATGCCCCGCTCGGCGGTGCTCGACCGCTTCCGCGACCAGCGCGGGCCGGACGACGCCCCGCACTTCGCGCTGGGCACCACGCGGGAGTACGCCAAGTTGCTCTCGGACCTCGTGAACGGCCGCGCCGTGAACGCGCGGGTGAGCGCGCAGGTGGCCGAGTGGCTGACGCTGGGCTACGACCTCACGCTCGTCGGCGCCGCGACCAACCTCGATCCGTTCGCGCACGACGACGACCGCCACGGGCTGCTCTTCCTCAACCGCACCGGCCGCAACAGCGCGGGCGTGCGCGCCGAGGCCGGCGTGATCGCGGGGCCGGGTGCGGGCATCGCGTACGCGCTCACCGTCTGCTTCGACGACCTCTCGCCCATGCACCGCGACCGCGCCCACCGGGTCTTCCGCACCCTCGGCTCCGAGCTCATGGAGTTCGTGCACTGAGCCCGTCGGTCGCCTCAGAAGACGATCGTGTGGTTGCCGTGGCGGATCACGCGATCCTGCGCGTGCCACAGCACCGCGCGCGAGAGCACGGCGCGCTCCACGTCGGCGCCGCGGCGCTGCAGATCGGCCGCGGTCTCGGCGTGCGTCACGCGCACGACGTCCTGCTCGATGATCGGGCCCTCGTCCAGCTGCTCCGTCACGTAGTGCGCGGTCGCGCCGATGAGCTTGACGCCGCGCTCCTTCGCCTTGCGGTACGGCTCGGCGCCGATGAACGCGGGCAGGAACGAGTGGTGGATGTTGATGACGGGCACGCCCAGCTTCTCGAGGAAGTCGTTCGAGATCACCTGCATGTAGCGGGCCAGCACGACGAAGTCGACGTTCCCGGCCAGCAGCTTCAGGATCGCCGCCTCCGACTCCGACTTGTCGGGGCCGACCTGCGAGGGCACGTGGAAGAACGGCACGCCGAACGAGCGCACGTCCTCGGCCACCTTCGTGTGGTTCGAGATCACCATGGGGATCGTCACCGGCAGGTCGCCGCGGCGGTGCCGCCACAGCAGGTCCAGCAGGCAGTGGTCGCTCTTCGACGCGAGGATCGCCATCCGCTTCGGGGTCGACATGTCGTCGATCCGCCACGACATGCCGAGCGCGCCGAGCGTGCGCTCCAGGTCGTCGCGGATCTCGGGCAGCGCGGCGACGAGCTCGGGGCGGTGGAACACGACGCGCTGGAAGAAGTCGCCGCCCTCCGGGTCGCTCGAATACTGGTCGAGCGAGGTGATGTTCCCCTTGTTGCGCGAGATGAGCGCCGCGACCTCCGCGACGATCCCGCGCTGGTCCGGCCCATGCACGATGAGGCAGGCGTGGTCGATGAGCGACTCGATGGTCTCGGGCATGCGTCTATTCTGACCGCTCCCGCCGCGGGCTCGTGGCTTCCCCGGCGGGCGCGCCCGCGCGGCCCAGGCGGATGACCCGGTCGCCGGCGCGCACGTCGGCGGGGCGGTGCGAGACGAGCACCGTGATGCGATCGGCCGAGGCGGCGCGGATGTCGTCCATCATGGCGGCGGCCGTCGGGGCGTCGAGGTGCGCCGTGGGCTCGTCGAGCAGCAGGATGCCCGCGCGGCTGAGCAGGGCACGCGCCACGGCCAGGCGCTGGCGCTCGCCGCCCGACAGCGCGGATCCCCCGGCGCCGACCCGCGTGTCGAGCCCCTCGGGCAGCGCGGCGAGCAGCGCGCCGAGGCCCGCACGCTCGAGCGCCCGGCGCATGTCGGCGTCGGAGGGCGCGTCCGCGCGATCGCGCGCGAGCAGCAGGTTGCCGCGCAGGGTCGAGTCGAACACGTACGCCTCCTGCGGGCACCACGCCACGCGACGTCGCCAGGCCGCGGCGTCGAGCCGGGGCAGCGGCACGCCGTCGGCGCGGACCTCGCCCGCGGCCGCAGGCAGCGCGCCCATGAGCACCGAGAGCAGGGTGGACTTGCCCGACCCGCTCGGGCCCCCGAGCGCGAGCCACTCGCCCGCGCGCGCCGCACCGTCGACCCCCGCGAACGCCGGGGCGGCGGCGCCGGGGTACCGCGCGGAGACGCCGTCGAGCTCGATGTGCCGCACCGGATCGGCCGGCTCGAGGTCGCCCGTGAGCGCGGGCGGGATCGGGCGCAGGACGGGGGCGAGCCGGGCGAGCGCGGCGCGCAGCGCGGGCAGGCGGTGGACGGCGCGGACGAGGCCGTCGAGCGGCTCCAGCGCCGCGAGCGAGAGCAGGGCGACGACGGCGAGGTCCTGGGCGAGCAGGCCGGGGGCGAGCACCGCGACGAGCGTGGCGAGCAGCGACGTCGCCAGCACGGCGACGGCCGTGCCGAGCCCCGCGCCCCACGTGGCCGACCGCTCCGCGCGCGCGAGGCGCTCGGCCGTGTCGTCGAGCCGGGCCAGGGCCGCGCGCACGGGGGCCTCGCCGTTGCCGCGCAGGTCGTCCGCGGCGTCGGCGAGGGCGGCGGTGCCCCGCACGACGGCGGCGCGCTCGCGCACCCCGGCGGCCCCGGCCCCGCGCGCGGCGATCACCGCGAGCGCCGAGCCGAGGCCGGCGGCGAGCAGCAGGGTCCCGGCGACGGGCAGGGCGAGCGTCGGGGCGACGACCCACGTCGTCGCCGCGATGCCGAGGATCGACAGCGCGCCGACGGCGATCGGCGCGAGCGTGCGCGGCAGCTGGTCGCGCAGCTCGTCGGCCTGCGTCACGAGGTGGTCGACGGGGGAGCCGCCCTCCAGCAGCCGCCGCGATCCGGCGCCGCGCGCCGCGATCGCCACCCACAGCCGCAGCCGGAGGGCGTCGATCACGCGGAACGCCGCGTCGTGCGTCGCGAGCCGCTCGGCGTAGCGGCCGACCGAGCGGCCGATCCCGAAGAAGCGCACGCCCACGATGGCCACGAGCAGGTACATGATGTACTGCTCCTCGCTGGCCCGCACGATGAGCCAGCCCGAGATCGCCGTGAGCGACAGGCCCATGCCCGTGGCGACGACGCCGAGCAGGATCGCCCCGATCCAGCGCCAGCGCGCGGGCCGGATGACGGAGGCGAGCAGCCGCGTGGGCGTCGCGGCGCGGACATCCGCTCGTCGAGCCGAGCGCGGAGCGCGGAGCCGAGACGGGCCGAGCGAGGAGCGCAGCGACGAGTCGAGGCCGGGCGCCTCACGTGGCGGACCCGGGTCTTCGATCCGCTGCCGCGGCGCGGGCGCGGGCGCGGGTGCGGCCTCGCTCGATCCGACCGCGACGGTGGAGGTCGCCAGGGCGAGGGTCTCGGGCTCGTGGGTGGCGAGGACGACGGTGGCGCGCGCGGCGCGGCGGCGGACGGCGGCGCGCACCCGGTCGGCGGAGGCGGCGTCGAGGTGCGCGGTCGGCTCGTCGAGCACGAGCAGGCTCGCGCCCGCGTCGACGCGCGCGAGCGCCCGGGCCACCGCGAGGCGGCGCTGCTCGCCCGGGCTCAGCTCGGCCACCGCCGCGTCGGCGACGCGCTCGAGCCCCAGCTCCGCGAGCGCGGCGAGCGGATCGGCGGCGCCGTACAGCGCGAGTTCCTCGCGGGGCGTCGCGGCGAACGAGCGCGGCGCCTGCGGCGACCACGCGACGGCCGACGGATCGGCGCCGCGGATCGCCCCGGTCACCTCGGCGTCGGCGGGCAGGGATCCGGTGAGCGCCGCGAGCAGCGTCGACTTGCCCGCCCCGCTCGGACCGGTGACGGCGACGATCCCTCGCAGCTCGGCGCCGAGCCCCTCGACGACGGGCGCCGCCCGGCCGGCGTACCGGATCGTGAGGTCGGTGATCCGGATCGGTTCGGGTGGTCGCTTGCGTTCGGCGACCGGCGGGCTGCACCGATCGGTTGCTGAACGGAGCGGCCGGAGGCCGCGGAGATGAAGCGACCACCGC
>NZ_JBMDJT010000038.1:0-25318 GCF_057809335.1 Microbacterium sp. FG3
GCGGTGGTCGCTTCATCTCCGCGGCCTCCGGCCGCTCCGTTCAGCAACCGATCGGCGCCACCCCACGGTTGCTGAACGAAGGGAGCGTCAGCGAACGAAGATGAAGCGACCACAGCAACCCTCCTCCGGCCCGCACACCGGCCGCGCGGTCCTGTGGATAACGGCCCGAACACCCCGCCCCTCAGATCCGGCAGTCCGGGGAACAAGAAAACCCCCGCCGGGGCGGGGGTTTTCTCAAAGCTGGGGTACCTGGACTCGAACCAAGAACAACTGAGAGCCGCCTGGCCCGCCCGGGCAAAGCCCCGAATCGATGGAGTTCCCCGTAATTTCAGGGATCTCATGGGGTCGAGCCTACCGCCGGCTACCGACAGCTACGCAGTGATTCGTGCTGATTCGCGCCTCCCGGGAGGGTTTCTGGTCACCAATCTGGTCACCGGTTCTCTCCGTCGTCGAGCCTCTGGACGGGCACGAACTCGGCGAGCGGTTGGGGATCTCTGGTGACGTCGTACTGACGCAGCAAGGCGATGTATCGTCGCTTGTCGATGTCCCAGTCGTACGTCTCTGCGATCGCCTCCGCGTCTTGCGCGGCGAGGAACACCAGGTCGGCGAGCAGGCGCGTCGTTCGCCCGTTCCCGTCGACGAAGCCGTGGATGCGGACGGACTCGGCATGTACGGCGATGCCGAGTTCGCGTGCTGTCCAGTCGTCGGTGCGCTCCCAGCGGTACCGGATATTGTCGAGCGATCCGCGGAGCTCGACGGCGATGCGCTCGGGTTCGACGCCGATGTTGAGATCACGCGTTCGGTACCGACCTGCCCACGTCCACAAGTCTCCGTAGAGCTTCTGATGCAGGTCACGGAGGAACGCGTCCGTGAGGATGTCGGTGAGCACGAGTCGCCCGTCGGCGATGTCGTCGAGCAACGCGATGCTGACGTCATCGCTGATCGCCTGCTCAGCTTCGTAGAGGTCGATCTTCTTCGGCTCATCGCCGAAGATCTCACGAGCCTGTGGGGTGAGGGCGTCTGCTTCTTCCGGGTCCAACGGCGTCTCGCCGTATCCGGGCCCGACACCCATCAAATGCGCTGCTTGCGCGCGGCGAGGAAGCGCTCGACCCGCTCAGAACGAGTAACACCGACCGGCACCGACCTGTTCTCCAACGCCGCCGACGCCCGCGTGGAACGCAGAGCGGCACGATGAAGCGCCTCACGAGTGACGTCCTTGCGCTTCATATGCTCACCTCCGGGAAAACAGGATCGACTTCATTCTATCGTGCCGACTCCCTTCTGGCGGGGCGCGGTACACGCCCCACCCCAGGCACTTCCCTGGCCAGCAGTTGGGCGGACACCGACCTGCTCCGCGAGAATTGATCGCGATGGCGCATCCCGACGTGATGTGCCCGTGACGGGAGAAGGAAGATGGCATCCGAGAAGTTCGAGGCACCGGATCTTCAGAAGTTCATCGCCTCGCTGAGGCCCGACGCTGATGACCTGGACGATCTCTGGCGGCGCCCCGAGCCGCAGCTCCTCGCCGTCCCCGCAACGGTGCGGGGTTTCCGCATCCGTATCGACCTGCAGCGCACGAAGCCGCCGGTGTGGCGACGTGTCGAGGTGCCCGGCGACATCCTCCTCCCGCGGCTGCACGAGGTGATCCAGGCGGCGATGGGATGGACCGACAGCCACCTGCACCGCTTCCGCACGAGCAATGACCGCAACGCTCCCGAGTTCCTCACCCAGTTCGACCTCGACGAGGGCGACGAGGGGATGCTCGAAGACGATGTGCGCCTCGACCAGGTCATCGCTGATGAGGGCGACCGGCTCTGGTATGACTACGACTTCGGCGATGGCTGGGCGCATATCCTGCGCGTCGAGAAGGTGCTCGACAGCACTCGCCCGGTCCCGGTATGCGTCGGCGGGAAGCTCGCCTGCCCACCAGAGGACTGCGGCGGCGTCTGGGGCTACAGCGAACTCGCCGATTGGGTGCGCAACGACTACGACGACGCACTCAGACCCGAGGTGTTCGACAGCGCCGAGGAAGGACGCGCCTGGCTGCCCGACGGCTGGCACCCCGATGTCTTCGATATCGATGAGACGAACGAACTGATCGCCGCAGCCACCGCGGAGCCGATCCCGGTCGTCGAGGAACTCGCGTCGCTGCTCGAGCTGGCACGGAACCGCGGCGCACGCGGCCTGCGCAACGCGCTTGCGCATCCGGCCGCTTCCGGTGGGACCGATGTCACCACCGACGAGGCTGCCGACCTCACCGAGCCGTTCCGTGTGCTGCTCGACGTCGTCGGGGACGGCGTGACGCGCACCGGCGCCGGGTATCTGAAGCCCGCCGCCATCGAACAGATCGCACACCGCACGGGCATCACCGAATGGTGGATCGGCAAGGCCAACCGCGAAGACCTTACCTGGCCCGTCGCGGAACTCCGCGCCACAGCACGAGCACTGGGGCTCGTCTCGGTGCGCAAGGGCCGCATCGCTCCGACTCAGACCATCGCCAAACGCCGTGACGACCCGCAAGCGATCCTCGGGCACATCATCGGCCGGATCCCACTCGGAACAACCCCCGCCAAGCGGCACGCCGGCTGGATGGCACTCACCGTTGTCGCGAACGAGACACCCGCTGAACTGTGGGAGGAGAGCATCAGTGAGCTCATGTTCGAACTCGGCTGGCGCGATCGCGAGGACCCCTACAGCGCCCCCTCACCCGAGAGTCTCACTCTCGAGACGCTCCGCCTGCTCGCGGGCTCGATGCGCACGAACGGGCGGCCCAAGGGGGTGAACACGGCTGTCGCAGCCATCGCCCGGGCCGTGATACGGGCCTGACCGCCTGGTGGCACCGCAGCAGGGTTTCTGGTCACCAATCTGGTCACCGGATCGGCTGCGGTCAGGTCCGGCAGAAACCGTCACAGGTCCGTCCTACCTATAGCGGTTTCTGTTGGCCCGAATGGTGTGACGGGCGTCGCGCTCCAGCTCCGTTCGGCGGGGCTCCACACGGCCTCGGCGTCGAGCCCCCCGAGCACCGGGTCGACGAAGACAGCAACGGCGGCCACGGTGTCGGAGAACCTCTCCGGCAGACTCGCGCCTGCCTCACCGAGCGCCGTCCGGTAGGCGGCATAGGTCGAGTTGCGTAGCACTGCGAGCCCCTCGGCGGCCTGCGCCAACGGAATCAACGTGGTCCCGCGGAAACCTGCGGTGGCCGTGAGCGCGTCACGCAGTTCCCCGCACTGTAGAGCCTGTGTGCCGGTCAAGAGGTGGATGTCCGCGAAATCACGCACGCGCGTGTTCGCCCGTCGCAGTTCGATCGCGGTAACGAGTTTCTCTGCGAGCACCGTCTCGATCGGGTAGCCCAGGATGCGGATCGGCGGAGTGTCCGGCCGTAGCGACGGCAGATCAACTGTTCGCGGGGCCGGAGTGACGGGGTCGCCGAAGTTGATGTCAAGCCGCAACTTGACCTGCGCTGTTGCGAGCTGTGCCGTCATCGTCACCCGCACACCGGAATACAGCGCATCATCGCGGATCACTGCGGTGGTGACCGTCTCGGGCAGGAACTCGACGCCGTCGTCTGGGTCTTCGATCGTGGCGATCTCGGCCACGCGGCGGGCCACGGTCTCTTGATCGGAGGCTATGTTGCGCGCGAGGGCGTCGGCGTCGACCGTAGGACGGCGGGCGCCGAAGGAAGCCAGCAGCATCCCGCCCTTCAGGATGAAGTCCTCGGCGTACGGTGAGCACGACATCCGCGACAGCCATCGCTCGACGACGTACATCGTGAGCAGTTCCTGCGTGCCACGTTTCTGGCGACGAGCCTGATTCTGCAGGTCGAGGTATGCGCGCCCTGCGGCGCTCTCTCGCGTGGGCCGACTCATCGGGCACTCGCAACATCGAGCGCAGCGCGCATCGGCCCGAACGTCCCCAGCGCCTCCGCGTACTCCAGCAGCAGTGCCGGTTTCGAGTTCGGTGCTGCCAGATATCGGTGAAGCGCGGCGTGCGCGATCGGCTCACCAAGGCGTCTCCGAAATCTCATGAGATCCACCACCGTCCTCGCCGCGTCGTAGATGCGTACCGACTCCCCCGGCCCCGCCTCGAACGACGTCAGCCCGAGTTCGAAAACGGCTTCGTCGAAGCGGAACACCATCACCGGAGGGTAGGTGATTATCGGCGTATGCGACCGCTTGGGAACCGCGATCTGCACTGACGCGGGCATCTCGTCCGTCAGTTCGTGGATTGCTGCCGCCGAGACGCAGCACACGATCGCGCGAGGAGCGCGGTGCGCCACGGCGATCATGTCGGGGTAAGACGCCGGGGGCGCGTCTGCTCGACGGAAGACCCCGCGCGAGAGTTCGATGATCTGCCCGCCATCTCGCCAGGCATAGAGGTCTCGCGGATGCACACCGTGCGCCCGTGAGGTCTCCGTCGTGAACGTCGACGGGAGCGACTCGTTCAGCTCCTTCATGGATACAATCCTCGCACAGCCCACTCAAGTGTGTGCGGTTTTTATCCGCCCCTGGTCACGCGTTCTTCTTGCGCTGGTCAACAGTTCTGCTCTGGCTTCTGCGAAAGCTCCGAAGAGGAGTGCGTCGCGGATCGACCCGCTGAGCCTGTCGAAGATCTCGGCCTCAGCCATCTCCCACCGTGAGGTCGCCGCCGCGGGGACGTCGGTCATTCGGTTGCCTCGCTCCCGGATGCCACCTCGACGACCTGTTCCTCCGCAGAGACTTCTTCGGCGCCTTCGCTGGCGACTGGGAGCCACTCCAGAGAGGTACCAGCGAATCGCTTCGAGTCAGCCAGAGCACGGCTGATCGTTGTCTTACCGGAGCCGTTGGGCCCGAAAAAGAAGTTCACCGGCTTGAGCGGGCCGATGTCTGCACCGGAGGCCGGGTCAAACGCGGGGGCGCCGCGCAACCGAAGGTACTGGAGCATCGTTGCGCCGACCTATGCCTTCGAACCTGAGGGTTTGTTGTCGGCGCGCGCGTCGATGACAACGATGGACTTCTCGCCGCGAAGCTCCAGCTCCTTCAGGACGGCGTCGACCTTCGCCACGTCCGCGTCCGTGTAGCAGACGATCATCTTGACCGATGTGCGCGTGCCGTTCGCCTTCTCGTAGACCTCGACCTGGTTCTGGAGGTTGCGCTTCAGTTGGCTGTTGCTGGCGAGCTTGATCTCGATCAGCGACTTGTCGACGGCCCCCTTGCTCACCTTGAAGTCCACAGGACCGCGCCCGTTGTTGACCTCACGATTCACGTCGAACTCGCTACCGAAGAAGATGAGGCCGAAGAAGAGTTGGACCTCCTTCTCCGTAGCGAGAGGGCGTTCCTGGCCCGGCTTGTTAATGAGCCGGTAGCCGTCCCCTCGAACAGGCGCAAGGCTTCGGTGAGAAGGTACGCGGCGCCTCCCGCGCGACCGGCGAGCCGCATGACTCACGTCCCAAGGATCGTGTCGAGGATGTCGGCGGTGACGACATCAACTTGCTCAGCGGTGATGACGTAGCTGTTGCGGGTGACCATCTCGTTCGCGTGTCCGAGCAGTCGTGACGCGATCGTGAGTCCGGCCGCGCGCTCCACGAGCGTCGCGGTGGTGCGCCGGTAGATGTGCGTCGAGTACTCCTCCACCTCGACACCGAGGCGCACGAGCTCATCGCGGTTATCGTCGATGAACGATCGCAACAGCCGCTCGTAGTTGGACACGCTCATCGGCTTGCCGGTCTTCGTCGGGAACAGCAGCGCCTCCGGTCCTTTCTCCGCAAGCGCGAGCCGGCGTCGCACCGCGTCGGCCGCAAGAGCAGGGAGCGCGATGCGACGGCGTTGGCGAGTGCGCTTCGGGGCATTCTTCCGCTGGACGCCCTGCGCTTTGTTCTGGATCACGGTGCCGTCGATCAGGATCGTCGGCGCGGCGGTGGTCATGTCCACGTCGCAGCGGCGCAGGCCGATGCACTCCCCCACGCGGGCGGAGGTGCCGAGCATGATGTCCATGCCGTCCACGAGCGCCCGCCAGTTCGGGCGCGGCCCCATGCCCTCCGTCTCCCGCCACCGGGTCATGAGGTCGCGGATCGCCTCGATCTGCTGCGGAGTGAGCATCGCGGTCTTCTTCTCCGGCGTCGGCAGCCGCGTGACGTCGCGCACCGGGTTCGTCGGAATCGCGTCGTCGCGCACGGCGAACCCGCAAATGAGCGACAGCACCGAGCGCGCCTTCCGCGCCGACGACACACCCCGGTCGGCGAGAAGATTCTGGATGATCCGATCGCAGCGGCCGACCGTGAGCGCCTCCAGCGTGACGCCGCCACAGACGGGGATGAGCGTGAGACGGACGGTGGTCTCGTAGTTCTCGTATGTCGACCACGACAGCGTGCCGTTCTCGGCGCGCACCTTCACCGTCGGCAGCCATGCCTCCGCCGCCTCCGCGATGGTCGATGCGGCGGTAACGATGGACTTCGTGTGCGTCGTCTGCGCCTTCGCGCGAGACTTTAGCTCCTCGCGGGCCTCAGCTTCGGTGGCGCCTTCGGCACGGAGCTGCATCAACTGACCGGAGTCATCGCGCATCCGGGCGCGCGCCCGCCACTTCCCGTTCGCGAGCTGTGTCACCTGCACCTGACCAATCTCGCCTGCGGCGATCCTCGGCCTAGCCATGACGCTGCTCACGCGCCCAGGCGAGCACGTCGTCGCGGTCGTACTTGACGTGCCGGCCGAGCTTCAGCCACGGCGGCCCTGACTTCGTAAGCCGCCAGCCTTCGAGCGTGCGCTCGGGCACGCCCAGCAGTAGGGCGACCTCGGTCTGGGTCAGGAACGCGGGCTCGACCTCGATGCGTGCATGAGCTTCCATGCCAGACAGGTGCGGAGCGCGTACCCACACGAACGAGCGGGGGCGAGTGCGTACCTCATCAGCAGAGACGAGGGCGAGACGCGCCTCTCGGGGGTTTCTGGTCACCAATCTGGTCACCAGACGCCAGATCGTGCCACTCGACGGAGTGAGGAGGGAGCCGGACTTCCTAGAGAACTCTAGCGATTCGTTGCTGGGGTACCTGGACTCGAACCAAGAACAACTGAACCAGAATCAGCCGTGTTGCCAATTACACCATACCCCAAGGGCCGCGCGGCATGAGCCGCAACGACTGTCTAGCTTACCGCACGCGGTGAGGGCGGCCAAACCGGGCGCCCGCCGCGCGTGTCAGCCCGCGAGCCGGGCCAGCAGCCCGCGCAGGCGCGCGAGCGACTGCTCGCGCCCGAGCAGCTCCATCGACTCGAACAGCGGCGGCGACACCCGGCGGCCGGTGATCGCCACGCGCGGCGGCCCGTACGCGACGCGCGGCTTGAGACCGAGCCCCTCGATGAGGGCGCCGGACAGCGCCGCCTGGATCCCGTCCGCCGCGAAGCCGGCCTCCGGCATCCCCTCGAGCGCATCCACGCACGCGCGCAGCACGTCCGCGGCGTTCGCCGGCAGTGACGCGAGCGCGTCGTCGTCGTAGGTCACCTCGTCGGTGAACAGGAACCCGATCATGCCGGGCGCCTCGCCGAGCAGGGGCAGGCGCTCCTGGATCAGCGGGGCGGCCGCCATGATCAGCTCCGTCTCGCGCTCGGTGAGCTCCTCGCCCACGACCCCGGCCGCGAACAGGTACGGCGTGATGCGCTGCGCGAAGTCCTCAGGCGCGAGCATGCGGATGTGGTCGCCGTTGATCGACTCGGCCTTCTTCTGGTCGAAGCGGGCCGGGTTGGGGTTCACATCGGCGATGTCGAACGCCGCGATGAACTCGTCGAGCGAGAACACGTCGCGGTCGGGGCCGATCGACCAGCCGAGCAGCGCCAGGTAGTTCAGCAGCCCCTCGGGGATGAAGCCCTTCTCGCGCTGCAGGAACAGGTCGGCGCGCGGGTCGCGCTTCGACAGCTTCTTCGTGCCGTCGCCGAGCACGAGCGGCATGTGGCCGAAGCGCGGGATGAAGTCGGTCACGCCCGCGTCGATGAGCGCCTGGTAGAGCACGATCTGGCGCCCGGTGGAGGGCATGAGGTCCTCGCCGCGCAGCACGTGGGTGATGCTCATGAGGGCGTCGTCCACCGGGTTCACGAACGTGTAGAGCGGGATCCCGTTGGGGCGCACGATGACGTAGTCGGGGAACGATCCGGCGGGGAAGGTCACCTCGCCGCGGATCAGGTCCACGTACGTGATGTCCTCGTCCGGCACCTTGAGGCGCAACGCGGGCTGGCGCCCCTCGGCCCGGAACGCGGCCTTCTGCTCCTCGGTCAGGTCGCGGTCGAAGTTGTCGTAGCCCTGCTGCTTGGGGCGGCCGTTCGCCTCGTTGCGGGCGTCGATCTCCTCGGCCGTCGAGAAGCTCTCGTACACGAGCCCCGCGTCCATGAGCTTCTGCAGCACCTCGCGGTGCTGGTCGTGGCGCTCGGACTGACGGTAGGGCGCGTGCGGACCGCCCACTTCGACGCCCTCGTCCCAGTCGATCCGCAGCCAGCGCAGGGCCTCGAGCAGCTGCTGGTAGCTCTCCTCGCTGTCGCGCGCCGCGTCGGTGTCCTCGATCCGGAACACGAGCTTGCCGCCGTGGTGGCGCGCGTAGCCCCAGTTGAACAGGGCGGTGCGGATGAGGCCGACGTGGGGCAGGCCGGTGGGCGACGGGCAGAAGCGCACGCGCACATCGGCGCCCGTCGCGGTCGTGGTGCGGGGATCGGGAGTAGCCATCCCGACCAGCTTAGTTCGGATGGCCGGTGAAAAGAGGGCCCGACGGCGCCGCGGGTCAGGGCACCTGGAACTCGCTGTCGCGCAGGTCGGTCACGAGCATGTGCCCCGGCGCGTGCGTGATGGCCAGCTCGGGCCGCACCTGCATCACCGCGGCCTGCGGCGTCACGCCGCACGCCCAGAACACGGGGATCGTCCCCTCGGCGATGTCGACGGCCTCGCCGAAGTCCGGGCGCGCGAGATCGGCGATCCCGATCGCGGCCGGGTCGCCCACGTGCACGGGCGCACCGTGCACCGCCGGGTAGCGCGACGTGATGCGCACCGCGTCGGCCACGCGCGCGGCGGGGATCGGGCGCATCGACACGACGACGGGGCCCTCGAAGCGGCCCACCCGCTCGGTCGGGATGGTCGTGCGGTACGCATAGCCGGCCGACCAGCCCGCGGTGGGCGTGGCGAGCCCGGCACGGAAGCGCTCGCGCGACGCGGCGGGCGGGAGGATCGAGACGTCGTCGGCGGTGAGGGACATGCCTCGAGGCTAATGCGTCAGCGCGCGCGGCCCGCCGGTGCCAGCAGCACGATGGCCGCCACGACGACGAGGGCGACGAGCGCGAGCCCGCCGTAGCCGATGAGCGCCAGGATGCCGCCGGCGGCGATCGCGCCGACCGATCCGACCAGGCTCATGGCCAGGTCGGATCGACCCTGCCGGCGGGTGCGCAGCGGCGGCGCCGTCGCCTCGGCGAGCAGCGCCGAGCCCGCGACCGTCGACGCGCTCCAGCCCAGCCCCAGCAGCACGAGGGCGACCGTCACGAGCGCCTGGTCGTCCTGCCCGAACGAGGCCAGCAGCAGCGACGCGACGAGGATCGCCTGACCGCCGAGGATCGTCGGCACGCGACCCAGGCGATCCGCGAGGATGCCGAAGACCGGCGAGAGCGCGTACATGCCCGCCACGTGCAGGCTGATCGTGAGGCCGACGATCTGCAGCGAGGCGCCGTGATGCTCCAGGTGAACGGGGGTCATCGACATCACGGCCGCCATGACGCCGTGCGAGCCCGCGACCGCGAAGATCGCGTAGCGGGCGACGCGCGGGCGGTCGGGGTGCTCCGCGAGGGTCGCGGGGCGCGCGGCGTCGCGCTCGCGGGCCAGCAGCAGCGGATCGGGCCGCAGCGCCACGAGGTACAACGCGACGACGAGCGCCTGCGCCACCACGGAGAAGAGGAAGGGGCCGGTGAGCTCCGGCATGCCGATCCGCTGCCCGATCCACTCCCCCGCGCCCAGCAGGTTCGGCCCCGCCACGGACCCGACCGTCGTGGCCCATACGACGAGCGACAGGTCGCGACCGCGCGTGGCGTCGGCGGCGAGGTCGGTCGCGGCGAAGCGCGACTGCAGGTTCACCGTCTGCCCCGCGCCCGTCAGCGCGAAGCCGAGGAGCAGGAGCGGGAACCAGCGCAGGCCCGTCGCCACGATCACGACGAGCACGCCGACGAGCGCGAGCACCATGCCCGTGGTGAGGGCGATGCGGCGGCCGCGCGACGCGGCGGACCGCGCGAGCGGAATCGCGAGCAGCGCGGAGCCGAGCGTGCTCGAGGCGACGGCGAGGCCCGAGAAGCCCTCGGAGCCCGAGATGTCTGCCGCCAGGAGCGCGCCGAGCGACACCGTCGATCCGAACGCGAGCCCGCCGAGGATCTGCCCGCCGGCGAGCGTCGCGACGGTCCGCCGCTGGATGCGCGCCAGGTCGGCGTCGCTCGGCATCAGCCCGCGTCGCGCGCGACGTTGCGGAGGATGCCGATGCCCGGCACCTCGACCTCGATCGTGTCGCCGGCCTGGAACGGGCCGACGCCCTCCGGCGTGCCGGTGAGGATGACGTCGCCGGGCAGCAGCGTGAACGCCGCCGAGATGTACTCGATGAGGAACGGGATGTCGAAGACCATGTCCGCGAACGCGCCCCGCTGCCGCTCCTCGCCGTTCACGCGCGTGATGACCTCGCCCGAGGCCAGGTCGACGTCGGTCTCGATGGCCGGCCCGAGCGGGCAGAACGTGTCGAAGCCCTTCGCGCGCGCCCACTGCCCGTCGGAGCTCTGCAGGTCGCGCGCCGTGACGTCGTTGGCCACGGTGTAGCCGAAGACGTAGTCCATCGCGTTCGCGGCCGGCACGTTCTTGGCGATGCGCCCGATCACCACGGCCAGCTCGCCCTCCCACTGCGTGTCGCTCGACTGCGGCGGGCGCACGATGGCGTCGCCGGGGCCGACGACGCTCGTGTTCGGCTTGAGGAAGATGAGCGGCGTGGTCGGCACGTCGTTGCCGAGCTCGGCGGCGTGCGCGCGGTAGTTGCGCCCCACGCACACGATCTTCGAGCGCGGGATGACGGGCGCCAGCAGCGCGACGTCGCCGAGCGGCACGCGCTCGCCCGTCGTCTCGAACCCGGCGAACATCGGGTCGCCCGCGAGCACGACCAGTTCGCCCTCGTCGAGGATCCCGTAGCGGATGGCGTCGTTGTGGCTGAATCGCGCGATCTTCACCCGGCCAGCCTAGCCAGACCCGCGCTCAGTCGAGCTTGTACAGCCAGCCGCGGGTGTCCTCGCGGCGCCCGTACTGGATGTCCGTGAGCTCCTCGCGCAGCGACAGGCCCAGCGATCCGATCGGCTGCGCGTCCTCGAAGCCCGCGCCCTTGAGCGCGCCGATCGGGGTGACGACCGCCGCGGTGCCGCACGCGAACACCTCGACGATCTCGCCCGAGGCGACGCCCTCGCGCCACTCGGCGAGCGAGACCGCGCGGCGCTCGACGGCGTGGCCGCGGTCGGCCGCGAGCTGCAGGATCGAGTTGCGGGTGACGCCGTCGAGGATGCTCTCGGACTCCGGCGTGACGAGCGTGCCGTCCTTCTTGACGAACACGACGTTCATGCCGCCGAGCTCCTCGATGTTGCCGTCCGCGTCGAGGAACACCACCTGGTCGCAGCCCTGCTGGTACGCCTCCGCCTGCGGCAGCAGGCTCGCGGCGTAGTTGCCGCCGGTCTTGGCCGCCCCGGTGCCGCCGCGCGCCGCGCGGGCGAAGTTCTCGCTGAGCCAGATGCGCACGGGCGTCACGCCGCCCGAGAAGTACGATCCGGCGGGGCTGCCGATCACGTAGAACGCGTACTTCTTCGCAGGCCGCACGCCGAGGAAGGCCTCCTTGGCGAACATGAAGGGGCGCAGGTACAGCGTCTGGTCCGGCCCGCTCGGCACCCAGGCGCCGTCGACCGCGATGAGCTCCCGCAGCGCCTGCAGGAAGTGCTCCTCGGGCAGCTCGGGCATCGACAGGCGCCGGGCGCTGCGGTTGAACCGCCGCGCGTTCTGCTCGGGACGGAAGGTGTAGATCCCGCCGTCGGCGTGCCGGTACGCCTTCAGTCCCTCGAAGATCTCCTGCGCGTAGTGCAGCACGGCGGCGGCCGGATCGAGCGGGATGGGGCCGTAGGGCTGCACGCGCGGGCGGTGCCAGCCGCCCTTCTCCGACCAGCAGATGTCGACCATGTGGTCGGTGAAGACGGTGCCGAAGCCCGGATCGACGAGCAGCGCCTCGCGCTCGGCGGGGCTCTTCGCGGCGAGGTTCTTCGTGACCGCGAACGGAAGCGGTTCCGTGGTGGTGGCTGCGGTGGTCATGTCGGTCCTGTCTGCGTGGGTGCCGGTGGGCGCCGGATCGGAATCGGGTGTCGCGGATCGGAACCCGGCGACCGTGGATCCGCGGGATCCGGCGTCAGTGGAAGATTACGCCTGCAGCCGCGCGGCGATCGCGTCGCCGATCTGCGTGGTGCTGCGCGGCTCCCCCGTGCGGGCGGCGATGTCGCTCTCGATCGCGCGGGTGACGCGCTCGGCCTCGGCGCGCAGGCCGAGGTGATCGAGCAGCAGCGCGACCGATCCGATCGCAGCCGTGGGGTCGGCCGTGCCGGTGCCGGCGATGTCGGGCGCCGATCCGTGCACGGGCTCGAACATCGAGGGGAAGGCGCCTTCGGGGTTGATGTTGCCCGAGGCTGCCAGGCCGATGCCGCCGGTGATGGCGCCGGCCAGGTCCGTGAGGATGTCGCCGAAGAGGTTGTCGGTGACGATCACGTCGAATCTACTCGGTCGATCCACCAGGTGGATGGTCGCCGCGTCGATGTGCATGTAGTCGACCTCGACGTCCGGGTGCTCCGCACCGACCTCGGTGACGACGCGGTTCCACAGCCGCCCGGCGTTGACGAGCACGTTCGTCTTGTGCACGAGCGTGAGGCGCTTCGCGCGCCGCTCGGCCAGCGCGAACGCGTAGCGGACGACGCGCTCGACGCCGAAGGCCGTGTTGACGCCGAGCTCGTTCGCGATCTCGTGCGGGGTGCCGGGCCGCAGCACGCCGCCGTTGCCGACGTACGCGCCCTCGGTGCCCTCGCGCACGATGACGAAGTCCACCTCGCCCGGATCCGCCAGCGGCCCCGGCACGGTCGGGTACAGGCGCGACGGGCGCAGGTTGACGTAGTGGTCGAGCGCGAAGCGCAGCTTCAGCAGCAGGCCGCGCTCGATGCTCGCGTCCTTCAGGCGCGGATCGTTCGGCACGCCGCCCACGGCACCGAGCAGGATCGCGTCGTGCGCGGCGATGGCCGAGAGGTCCTCGTCCGTGAGCACGTCGCCGGTGGCGAGGTAGCGGTCCGCGCCCAGCGAGAACTCCGTGCGCGCGAACGTCGTGCCGGTGCCGGCCGTCGCTGCCTCGAGCACCTTCACGGCCTCGGTCGTGACCTCCGGCCCGATCCCGTCGCCCGGGATCACCGCGAGCCTGATGGTGCGCGACACGATCAGTCCTCGACGATCTCGATCTGGCGGACGATCGTCGCCCCGATCGCCTCGCCGATCTCGGCGAGGAGGTCGTCGGGCACGCGGGCGTTGACGGTGACGATCGACAGGGCCTGGCCGTCGATGGCCTGCGCCACCTGCATGCCCTCGATGTTGATGCCGGCGTCGCCGAACACCTTGCCGTAGATCGCGACGATGCCGGGGCGGTCGTCGTAGCGCATGACGACGTGGTGGGCGGCGATCGGCACCTCGATCTCGTAGCCGTTGATGCCGACGATCTTCTGCACCATCCGCGTGCCGGCCAGTGTGCCGGCCACGCTCAGCGTCGTGCCGTCCGAGAGCGTGCCGCGCAGGATCGTGATGTTGCGGTACTCCGGGCTCTCCTTCTCGACGATCATGCGCGTCTCGATGCCGCGCTGCTCGGCGAAGACGGGGGCGTTGACGTACGAGACGGTCTCGCTCACGACGTTCGCGAGGATGCCCTTGAGCGCCGCGAGGCGGTACACGCTGACGTCGTAGTCGGCCAGCTCGCCGCGCACCTCGATCTCGAGGTGCTGCAGCGCGCCGTGCGCGAGGCCGCTGAAGACCTGGCCCAGCTTCTCGACGAGCGCGATGCCGGGGCGCACGAACGGGTCGATCACGCCGCCGGCGACGTTCACGGCGTCGGGCACGAGGTCGCCCTCGAGGGCGAGCTTGACGGAGCGGGCGACGGACACGCCCGCCTTCTCCTGCGCCTCGTCGGTGGAGGCGCCGAGGTGCGGCGTGGCCACGACGTTCGGCAGCCCCGTGAGGCGCGTGTCGGCGGGCGGCTCGCTCGTGAAGACGTCGAGGCCGGCGCCGGCGATCTCGCCGTTCGTGAGCGCCTCGTGCAGCGCCTCCTCGTCGATCAGGCCGCCGCGGGCGACGTTCACGACGTACGCGGTCTTCTTCATGGCCTTGAGCTGCGCGGCGCCGATCATGCCGGTCGTCTCAGGGGTCTTCGGCATGTGGATCGTGAGGAAGTCGGCCTGCGCGACGAGCTCGTCGAGGCTCAGCAGCTCGACGCCCAGCTGCTGGGCGCGCGCGCTCGTGACGTAGGGGTCGTAGGCGACCACGCGCATCCCGAACGCCTGCATGCGCGCGGCGACGAGCGCGCCGATCCGGCCGAGGCCGACGACGCCGAGCGTCTTCTCGAACAGCTCGGTGCCGGTGAAGCTGCTGCGCTTCCACTCCCCCGCGGCGATCGACGCGCGCGCGGCGGGGATGTGGCGGGCGAGGCTGAGGATGTGGCCGCACGTGAGCTCGGCGGCCGAGATGATGTTCGACGTCGGCGCGTTCACGACCATGACGCCGGCGGTCGTGGCCGCCTTGATGTCGACGTTGTCGAGTCCCACGCCCGCGCGGGCGATCACCTTGAGCTTGGGCGCCTGGGCGATCGCCTCGGCGTCCATCTTCGTGGCCGAGCGCACGAGCACGGCGTTCGCCTCGGCCAGCGCCTCGAAGAGCGCGGGGCGGTCGGTGCCGTCCACGGTGCGCACCTCGAAGTCGGGCCCGAGGGCCTCGATCGTGGCGGGCGAGAGCTGTTCGGCGAGGAGGACGACGGGCTTCGACACGGATGGATCCTTCGGTGCTTGTGCGGGCGCGCGGTGCGGGGGCGACGCGCCGCACGCCGTCGGGGCGCGGTCGCCTCCACCTTATCCGCCGCGCGAGGCCGCTCCGGCCCGGCGCGGGCGGGCCCGGCGGCTCAGCCGATCAGGCTGCTCGTGTTGACCGTCGTATATGCCACGACGTCGAGCCAGAACACCGCCACGATGCTCAGCCCGACGAGGAGCAGGATCGCCAGAGTGCGCAGTCCGCGCGTGCGTCCGATCGACACGGCGAGCGCGAAGAGCGCGATCGGCAGCGCGATCGCAAGCAGCCACACGATCCACCCCAGCGGGTTGAGCGACAGCCCGGCGGACGAGGTCGTCTGCACGCTCTGCACGAGCTGCGAGATCGCGCTCCACACGGCGTAGGCGTACAGCAGCGCGAACGCGCCGGCGATCGTGGCGACGATCCAGGTGGGCCGCCTCACGGCGCTCGTCGACTCGGTCACTGCCCGATCACCCCCACCATCACGAACGGCCACGGCACGAGAACGACCACGCCCACGAGCAGCGCCGCGATGCGCAGCCACGCCGGGCGGCCGCGCGTGAGGAACCAGGCGCCTCCGAACCAGATCGCCGGGGCGAGGATGCCGAGCACCATGCTGCCGTGGAACATCGCGTCGGCCACGGCACCGGTCTGCACCTGGATCCACGCGCGCAGGCGCATCGCGCCCAGCAGCCAGCCGATGGTCCACAGCAGGTAGACGCCGCCGAGCACGCCGAGGGTGACGAGCGCGGCGTCGCCGAGGCGCTGCGGCGCGGGCTCGGACTCGCCCGTGGTGGTCTCGTCCGCTGGGCGCTGTTCCGGCTCCGGCTCGACGGCCGGCTCCGGCGGCGCGGCGGCCGGCTCCGGCGCGTCAGCCGGCCTGCTCGCCGGCGCCGCGCCCTCCGGCGCCCCGGGGTCGAGGGTCGGATCGTCCTCGTCGCCCGCCCACGAGAGCGCGTCGTCATCAGGTCGAGCCATACGCCACAGCGTAGCGATCACCGTCGCGGCGCGCCCGCGGGCGTAGCGTGAACGGCATGAAGGTGATCGGTGCGGTGCGCGCGTCGCGGCGCACGCCCGCGCTGCAGGCGGCGAAGGCGTTCCTCGCCACGATCGCGGCGTGGCTGCTCGCGAGCTGGCTGATCCAGGACGGCCCGCCCCCGGTGTTCGCGGCGATCGCGGCGCTGCTCGTGGTGCAGCCGAGCCTGAACCAGTCGTACCTCAAGGGGATCGAGCGCAGCGCGGGCGTGATCGCGGGCGTCGTCGTCGCCTCGCTCGTGGGGCTCGCGCTCCCCGATCCGGCGTGGGCGCTGCCGGTCGCCGTCGGCGCGGCGATCCTGCTGGCCTGGGCGCTGCGGATGACGGCCGGCACGTCGAATCAGGCGGGCATCAGCGCGCTGCTCGTGATCGCGCTCGGCACGGCCACGCCCTCGTACGCGTTCGACCGGGTCATCGAGACGGTGCTGGGCGCGGTCATCGGCTTCGTCGTGAACCTCGCACTCGTGCCGCCCGTCGCGGTCGCGCCGGCGCGCGAGGCGATCGATCGGCTCGGCGAGGAGCTGGCGCGCTCGCTCGAGCGGCTGGCCGACGCGCTCGGCACGACGAACACGGCCGCCGAGCTCGAGTCGCTCATGGTGCAGGCGCGGCTGCTGCGCCCCATGCGCGATGCGGCGGAGGCGGCGCTCGACGCGGCCGACGAGTCGCTCACCCTCAACCCCCGCGCCCGGCGGCACCGCGAGGCCATCGCGGCCCAGCGCGCGCTGCTGGGCACCTTCACGTCGGTGATCCGGCAGACCGTCGGCATGACGCGGGCGTTCTACGACCACCACGACGACGAGATCGCGCGCGAGCCGGCCGTACCCGGCATCGCGGCGCAGCTGCGCGCGGCGGCCCACGACGTGCGTCTGCGCCTGCGTCGCTCCGCGCCCGGCGCGCCCGAGACGACGACGCTGCCCGCGCTCACCTCGCCGCTCACGGCCGATCCGCCCACCGGGCCGCACTGGATCCTCATCGGCTCGCTCCTCGAGGACCTGCGCCGCGTGCACGGCGAGCTCACCGAGCCGCGCGGCGAGGACCGGATGGAAGGATGACGGCATGACCCGGCTCATGCTCCTCGACACGGCCTCGCTGTACTTCCGCGCCTACTACGGCGTGCCCGACACGTTCCGCTCCCCCGACGGCACGGTCGTGAACGCCGTGCGCGGACTGCTCGACATGGTCGCCAAGCTCGTGTCGACGTACGAGCCCACCCGGCTCGTGGCGTGCTGGGACGACGACTGGCGCCCGCAGTGGCGCGTGGACCTGATCCCCACGTACAAGACGCACCGCGTCGTGCAGGAGGTCGTCGGGGCCCCGGACGTCGAGGAGGTGCCCGATCCGCTCGAGGCGCAGGTGCCGATCATCCGCGAGGCGCTCGCGGCGCTCGGCGTCGCGGTGGTCGGAGCGGCGCGGCACGAGGCCGACGACGTGATCGGCACCCTCGCCACGCGCGAGCCCGGCCGCGTCGACGTCGTCACGGGCGACCGCGACCTGTTCCAGCTCGTGGACGACGAGCGCGACGTGCGCGTGATCTACACGGCGCGGGGCATGAGCAGCCTCGAGGTCGTGACCGACGACGTCGTGCGCGCCAAGTACGGCGTGCACGCGGCGCAGTACGCCGACTACGCCACGCTGCGCGGCGACCCGTCCGACGGCCTGCCGGGCGTGAAGGGCGTGGGCGAGAAGACCGCCGCGACCCTGCTGGCGGCGCACGGCGACCTCGCGGGCATCCGGGCGGCGGCCGAGGCCGGCGAGGGGATGTCGGCGGGCGTGCGCGCCAAGCTCGCCGCCGCGGCGGACTATCTCGACGTCGCCCCGCGCGTGGTGGCCGTGGCGCGCGACCTCGAGCTGGAGCCCTTCGACGACGCGCTCGGCGGCTTCGACGCCGAGGCGGCGCGGGCGTTCGCCGCCCGCTGGGGCGTGTCGACCTCGATGGATCGCGCCATCGCGGCGATCACCGCGGTCGCGGGCTGAGCGGGCACCTGCGGGCTCGCCTCAGCGCCGCTGCGCCCCGACGACGGCGCACGTCAGCAGCACGGCGAATCCGACGCCCAGGGCCAGGCTGAAGCCCAGCGAGGCGCTCCAGCCGCCCGTGGCGTCGTGGAGCGCGCCGGCGATCGGGGCGCCGACGGTGCCGAACACGTAGGCCAGCCCCTGCACGAGCGCCGATCCCGTCGCCGCCTCGGCGTCGGTGCGCACCACGCGCATGAGCACCGTGAAGATCACGACGAAGCCGCCCGCATGGGCGATCGATCCGACCGCCGCCCACAGCGCCAGCAGCTGCGGCGCGGCGAGCATGCCCGCGGACACGATGATCCAGCACGCGCTCACGACCGCGGCGGGCACCATGAGCGGCAGGTACCGCGCGAGCACGGGCACGACGAACGCGCCGACGATCGCGCCGCCCTGGAAGATCGACGCGAGCGCGCCCGCCGCCGTCGGATCGGCGCCGGTGAGGTCGGCGGCCATGGCGGGCAGCCAGGTCGAGAGCACGTAGTACGCGGCGGACTGGCACGCGAAGGTGCCGGTCAGCAGCCACACCACGGGGTGCCGCACCGCGCGGCCCCTTCCGGTGAGAACGGGCACGGGTCCGGTCATGGCCAGCGCCTCCGCCGCGCCGCCCGCGGCCCCCGTCGCGCCCGAGTAGCGCTCGGCCCACGTGGCGCCCGGCACGCGGTCGCGCCGCAGGTGCACCGCCCACAGCACGATGCCGACCACCGAGAGCAGGCTCCACGACAGCAGCGCGAGGGGCCAGCCGGTCGCCTGCGCGAGCGGGGCGGTGCCGAGCGTGGCGAAGAGCGAGCCGACGTTGAGCATGGCGGTGTACGCCGCGGTGACGGTCGCGACGTGGCGCTCGGGCACGTCGCGGCGGATGATGACGGGGATGACGACGTTGCCGATCGTGATCGCCGCCCCGGCGACGATCATGCCGGCGATCATCCAGCCGTACGACGGCACGGAGCGCACGAGCGTGCCAGCGATGACGCCGGCGAGGCAGACGAGCAGCGCCAGCTCCGGCCCCGCGCGGCGGATGACGAGGGCCGCGGCGGGCGTGACGACGGCGAACATCAGCACGGCGCTCGTCATGATGAGCGACGCGCCGGCGGCGTCCAGGCCCAGCTGCCGCTCGATGTCGCGCAGCACGGGAGAGACGGCCAGCACGGGCGCCCGCAGGCTCAGGGCGGCCACGAGCACGCCCGCGACGACGAGCCACGGGAAGGCCCGCCTCGGCAGGGAGGCGGGCGAGGACATCACCCGGCCAGTCTAGGTCCGCGTCGCCGGAGGCCCCGGGCGGCGGCCCGGGCGTCAGGACGCGGCGCCACGATGCGCGTCAGAACGCGGCGACCTCGCGCGTGGCCCGCACCCAGGCCTCGAGCTTGGCCTCGGCGCGCCCGTCGTCGATCGCGGCGGCCGCCTCGTCCCTGGCCTCGATCAGGCGCTGGATGAGGTTGCGCTGCGCCTGCGCGGGGTCCTGCGACAGGCGGTACGCGACGATGCCGGCGGCGGCGTTGAGCAGCACGATGTCGCGCACCGCCCCCTGCTCGCCGGCGAGCGTGCGGCGCAGCACGGCGGCGTTGTGCACCGGATCGCCGCCGCGGATGTCGTCGAGGGTGGCGGTGGGCATGCCGAGGTCGCGCGGGTGGATGTCGAACTCGTGCTGGTCGCCGTTGGAGATCTGCCAGATGCGGCTGTAGCCGGTGGTCGTCAGCTCGTCGAGGCCGTCCTCGCCGCGGAAGACGAGCGCGGTCGCACCGCGCGTGCGGAACACGCCCGCGATGAGGGGCACGACGTCGGGGTTGGCGACGCCGACCGCGTTCGCCTCGGCGCGCGCCGGGTTCACGAGCGGCCCGAGGAAGTTGAACACCGTGGGCACGCCGAGCTCGCCGCGCACGGGGGCGGCGTGCTTGAAGCCGGGATGGAACGCGGCCGCCCACGCGAACGTGATGCCCGCGCGCTCGAGCACGCCGGCCACGGCCTCGGGCGACAGCGTCAGGTCGATGCCGAGCTGGCCGAGCACGTCGGACGAACCCGTCTTCGAGCTGACCGCGCGGTTGCCGTGCTTGACGACGGGCACGCCCGTGGCGGCGATGACGATCGAGGCGGTCGTCGAGACGTTGACCGTGCCGATCCGATCGCCGCCCGTGCCGACGATGTCGAGCACGTTCGGGTCGACGGGCAGCGGAACGGCCGCGTCGAGGATCGCGTCGCGGAAGCCGATGATCTCCTCGACCGACTCGCCCTTCGCGCGCAGCGCCGTGAGGAAGCCGCCGAGCTGCGCGGGCGTGGCCTCGCCGCGCATGACGCGCGTCATGGCCCACGTGGCCTCCGACACGCTGAGATCGGCGCCGGACAGGAGCGCGGTGAACACGTCGGGCCAGGTGGGTTCCGCCATGCTCCCGATCCTATCCACGGCCGATCGTCGGCGGTTTCCCGCCTGGTTCGCAGGCTTCTCTTAGGGCACCCTAACTTCGACGCGATGTCGAAGCTGCCTGGACCATGCCCGCGCATCGGCAATAATGGACGGGTGACGACCCCTGCGATGTATGCCCCGGCACCGAAAGTGAAGCGACCTGACCCGGTCGCGGTCGGCACGATTGTCTGGCTCGGCAGCGAAGTCATGTTCTTCGCCGGCCTCTTCGCGATCTACTTCACGCTTCGCAGCACCAGCCCGGAGCTGTGGGCGGATCGCACCGAGCTGCTCAACGTGCCGTTCGCCCTGGTCAACACGATCATCCTGGTGCTCTCCAGTGTGACGTGCCAGATGGGCGTGTTCGCCGCCGAGCGCGGGCAGCCGTACCGCGTCAAGGGCACCGGCTGGAAGTCGTGGGGCATGGTCGAGTGGTTCTGGCTCACCTTCATCCTCGGCGCGGTCTTCGTGTCGGGTCAGGTGTGGGAGTACGCGCAGCTCATCGCCGAGGGAATGCCGATCAGCGCCGACCCGTACGCGTCGGCGTTCTACCTCACCACCGGGTTCCACGCCCTGCACGTCACGGGCGGCCTCGTCGCGTTCCTGCTCACGATCGGCCGCGTCTACGCGGTCAAGCAGTTCCGCCGCAAGGAGGAGACCACCGCGATCGTCGTGTCGTACTACTGGCACTTCGTCGACGTGGTCTGGCTTGCCCTGTTCGCCGTCATCTACTTCCTCAAGTGAGACCGGAGCTGAAGAAACACATGGCACGCGAGAAGAAGATGCGTCGCTCGACCGGCCGCCGGAGCCCCCTGGCCACGGCCGCCCTCATCGGGATCGGCCTGCTCATCACGGGCGGCGGCTATGCGGCCGCATCCGCCGCGGTGGCGTCGACGGCCGAGACCTCCCAGACCCAGACGGCGCTGACCGCCGAGGACGGCGAGAAGCTGTTCCAGGCCAACTGCGCCACCTGCCACGGCCTCGACCTGCAGGGCACCGACAACGGCCCCTCGCTCGTCGGCGTCGGCGAGCTGGCCGTGGAGTTCCAGGTGTCGACCGGCCGCATGCCGCTGCAGGCGCAGGGCCCGCAGGCCCCGCAGAAGCCCGTGCAGTTCACCGAGGAGCAGATCCAGGCCATGGCGGCCTACGTGCACTCGGTGGCCCCCGGCCCGAGCTACCCGTCCGACCACGTGCTGGACGGCGAGGGCGACGTGGCGCGCGGCGCCGAGCTGTTCCGCATCAACTGCGCCATGTGCCACAACGTGGCCGCCGCGGGCGGTGCCCTCACGGAGGGCAAGTACGCCCCGGACATCCTGGACACCAGCGGCCTGCACATCTACGCCGCCATGGTGACGGGGCCGCAGAACATGCCCGTCTTCAACGACATGAACCTCACGCAGGAAGACAAGCGCGACATCATCTCGGCGCTGCTCTATCAGCAGCAGATGGAGGCCCCGGGCGGCTTCACGCTCGGCTCGCTGGGACCGGTTTCCGAGGGCCTGTTCATCTGGATCTTCGGTATCGGCGCCCTCGTGGCGATCACGGTGTGGATCACCGCGAAGTCGAACTGACGCATGACGAACGAACGTGAAGTGACGAGGAGCACCATGGCACACGAGGGCGAAACGCAGGCGGTGGAGGCGTACCAGGCCTCCCCCGGCCTCGCCGTCCCTGTCTCAGACCCCGTGCGGAACCCGGGTCTGCCGCCGCACCGTGAGCGGATGACCGACAAGGACCCGAAGGCCGAGAAGGCCGCGGTCCGCACGGTCTACACGCTGTTCTACATCTCGGCCGCCGCGAGCCTCTGGGCCGTCGCCGCCTACATGCTGTTCCCGATCGAGGACGGATCCTTCCTCTCGATCCGCTACAACAACATGTTCATCGGCCTCGGCATCGCCGCCGCCCTGCTGTCGATCGGCATCGGCGCGATCCACTGGTCCAAGGCGCTCATGAGCGACAAGGAGTACGTCGAGGAGCGTCACAGCACGCGCGGCTCGGAGCCGACGCGCGCCGCCGCCGTCCAGGCGTTCTCGGACGCGAACGACGACTCGGGCTTCGGCCGCCGCAAGATGATCCGCAACTCGCTGTTCGTCGCGCTCGGCGCCTCGATCCTGCCCGGCCTCACCCTGTTCCGCGGTCTCGCGCCGATGGACCAGGACCCCGTGCACCTGCTCAAGCACACCATGTGGGAAGAGGGCATGCGCCTGGCCCGCGATCCCGAGGGCACGCCCATCAAGGCGTCGGAGGTCACCCTCGGCTCGGCCTTCCACGTCATCCCCGAGGAGCTCGCGAGCCTCGGCCACGACGAGGGCTACCTCGAGGAGAAGGCCAAGGCCATCGTGCTGCTCATGCGCCTGCTCCCCGAGCAGCTCATCGAGCGCGAGGAGCGCAAGGACTGGTCGTACGACGGCATCGTCGCGTACTCCAAGGTCTGCACCCACGTCGGCTGCCCCGTCGCCCTGTACGAGCAGCAGACGCACCACCTGCTCTGCCCGTGCCACCAGTCGCAGTTCGACGTGACCGAGGAGGCGAAGGTCATCTTCGGACCCGCCGCCCGGCCCCTGCCGCAGCTGCCGATCACCGTCGACGACGAGGGCTACCTCGTCGCCCGCAGCGACTTCACCGAGCCTGTCGGCCCGAGCTTCTGGGAGCGCCACGCATGAGCACCACCACGCTTCAGGAAGAGAAGAAGGACGACAAGCCGCTCGGCGGCAAGTTCGTCGGCGCCGCCGCCAACTACATCGACGAGCGCACCAGCCTGTCGGGCTTCGTCAAGGAGCTCGGCCGCAAGGTCTTCCCCGACCACTGGTCGTTCATGCTCGGCGAGATCGCGCTCTGGTCGTTCGTCGTCGTGCTCCTCTCGGGCACGTTCCTGACATTCTTCTTCCAGGCCTCGATGGTCGAGACCCACTACCACGGCGCCTACGAGCCCATGCGCGGCATCGCGATGTCGGCGGCGCTCGAGTCGACGCTGCACATCTCGTTCGACCTGCGCGGTGGCCTGCTCGTCCGCCAGATCCACCACTGGGCCGCGCTGGTCTTCGTGGCCGGCATCGGCGTGCACATGCTGCGCGTGTTCTTCACGGGCGCGTTCCGCAAGCCGCGCGAGCTGAACTGGGTGATCGGCTTCGTGCTGTTCATCCTGGCGATGGCCGAGGGCTTCACCGGCTACTCGCTCCCCGACGACCTGCTCTCGGGCAACGGCCTGCGCATCATCGACGGCATGATCAAGGGCATCCCTCTGATCGGCACGTGGACCTCGTTCCTGCTGTTCGGCGGCGAGTTCCCCGGAACCGACATCGTCGGCCGCCTCTACACGCTGCACATCCTGATCCTGCCGCTCCTGGTGATCGCCCTCGTGGGCCTGCACCTGCTGCTCATGATCGTGAACAAGCACACGCAGTTCGCCGGCCCCGGCCGCTCGAACGACAACGTCGTGGGCTACCCGATGATGCCCGTGTACCTGGCCAAGATGGGCGGCTTCTTCTTCATCGTCTTCGGCGCGATCGTGCTGATCGCCTCGCTGGTGCAGATCAACCCCATCTGGAACTACGGCCCGTACGACCCGTCCCCGGTGTCGGCCGGTACCCAGCCCGACTGGTACATCGGCTTCGCGGACGGCGCCCTGCGTCTGGCCCCGTCGAACTGGGACATCCAGCTCGGCAACTACACGCTCTCGCTCGGCATCCTCGTGCCGGTCGCGATCCTCGGCGTCTTCATCGTGCTGGTGATGTTCTACCCGTTCATCGAGGCGTGGATCACGGGCGACAAGCGCGAGCACCACCTCGCCCAGCGCCCGCGCAACGCCGCGACGCGCACGGCGATCGGCGCCGCCGGTGTCGGCTTCTACGCCACGCTCTGGGCCGCGGCCTCGTCGGACATCATCGCGACCCACTTCGGGCTCACGATGGAGGGAGTGATCCACTTCCTGCAGGCGGTGCTCATCCTCGGCCCGTTCGTGCTGTACTTCATCACGAAGCGCGTGTGCCTGGCTCTGCAGAAGAAGGATCGCGAGATCGTCCTGCACGGCTACGAGTCGGGTCGCATCGTGCGTCTCCCCGGCGGCGAGTACCGCGAGGTGCACAAGCCGATGGACGAGTACGAGCGCTGGAAGCTCATCCCCGAGGCCGGCTACGAGCCGCTCGTGGTGCGCCCCAACGACCAGGGCAGGATCCCGGCGAGCGAGAAGTTCCGCGCGGCGCTGTCGCGCTGGTTCTTCGAGGACCGCCTCGCCCCGCTCACGCAGACGGAGCTCGACCAGGCCGACGCCCACCAGCGCCACGCGCTGGCCGAGTACGGCCCGAGCCCCGAGGAGACGCCGCAGTTCCGCCACGGCGGCGGCCACGCGGAGCTCGAGTCGGGCGACGACACCAAGCACTGATCGCACCGAAAGGGGCCCGGTCTTCGGACCGGGCCCCTTTCGCGTGTGCCTGTGCGTCGGTTTCCGTTTTCGCGTACACGTGTGCGGTGCGGGTGCGGTTCTGCGTTCGCGTGAGCGGTGGCGGTTCCGCGGGGACTGCGGGGTTCCGCCGCCCAGCGGGGGCCCGGTTCGCTTCGCTCACCCCCTACTGGGCAGCGGAACCCCTCCGTCCCCGCTGTGCGCGCCGCGACCGCTCCGCGGAAACCCCCCGGTTGCTGAACGAAGTGAGCGCCAGCGAACGAAGATGAAGCGACCACAGCAACTCCATGACGCTTGCGCTGGTCGCTTCATCTCCGCGCCTCCGGCGCTCCGTTCAGCAACCGCTGGGGTACCCCTCCACAGCAACCGATCACTGTGCGAGCGAAGCGAGCGTGGGGGGGCGC
>NZ_JBMDJT010000039.1:0-23673 GCF_057809335.1 Microbacterium sp. FG3
CGCATGAGCGCCCGCACGCTCGCTTCGCTCGCATAGTGATCGGTTGCGCGGTGGCTTGCTGACCGGTCAAACCCATCGGTTGCTGAACGGAGCGGCGGAGCCGCGGAGATGAAGCGACCGCCGCAACCGTCATGGAGTTGCTGTGGCGCTCACTTCGTTCAGCAACCGCGGGGTGAGACGGAAGCGGGCGGCCGGGATCCGGGCGCACAGCGCTCAGCGGATCCCTCGTCGGCGCGTGCGACGATAGACGACGATGTCGCACACGACCCGAAAGCGCCGGACGCCGCCCACGATGCTGCGTCCCGCCGCGCCGAACCGCCGCCTGCTGTCCGAGGTCGCCGAGCACGTCGGCGGCACCCTGCAGGGGCCCGACGTCGAGGTGCTCGGCGTCACGCTGTCGTCCACCGATCTGCGCGCCGGCGAGCTGTTCGTCGGGATCCGCGGCGCCAACCGGCACGGCGCGGACTTCGCCGCCCAGGCCGCGGCCAACGGCGCCGCCGCCGTGCTGACCGACGCCGAGGGTGCCGCGATCGCCGCGCCCGCCGGACTGCCGATCGTCGTCGTCGACGATCCCCGCGGCGTGCTCGGCGAGGCGGCCATGCTCGTGCACCGCACATCGCCGCGCGACGAGCTGCCGCTGCTGCTGGGCACCACCGGTACGAACGGCAAGACGAGCGTCACCCACCTGCTCGAGGGACTGCTCACGCAGATCGGCGTCGTGGCCGGGGCGTCGACCTCGGCCGAGCGCGTCGTCGCGGGGGAGCGGGTCGTGTCGGGGCTGACGAGCCCGGAGGCCACCGAGTTCCACGCGCTGCTCGCCCTCATGCGCGAGCGCGGCGTCGAGGCCTTCGCGGTCGAGGTGAGCGCCCAGGCGATCACGCGGCGCCGCCTCGAGGGCGTCGTGTTCGACGTCGCGGCGTTCACGAACCTCACGCACGACCACCTCGACGACTACGGCGACATGGAGACGTACTACGCCGCGAAGGCGCCGTTCTTTACCCGCGCGCGCTCGCGCCGCGCCGTCGTCTCGCTCGACTCCGCGCCGGGGTTCCGTATCCTCGACGACGCCGAGGTGCCCGTCACGACGATCGCGGCGCGCGGCATCGCGAGCGCCGAGGCCCTCGAGCGGGCCGACTGGATCGTCGAGGTGACGCGGGAGCAGCAGTCCGGCACCTCGTTCACGCTCACGCACCGCGACGGCCGCAGCCTCGCCACCGTCGTGCCCGTGATCGGCGCGCACATGGCCGCGAACGCCGGCCTGGCGATCCTGATGATGCTCGAGGCCGGCTACGCGTGGGAGCGGATCGTCGAGGCGCTCGAGCGCGACGGCGGCATCCGCGCCTGGGTGCCCGGTCGCACGCAGCTCGTGTCGGGGCCCGAGGGGCCGGCGGTCTACGTCGACTTCGGCCACACGCCCGACGCGTTCGAGAAGACGCTCGCCGCCGTCCGCCGCGTCACGCCGGGCCGCGTGCTCATGCTCTTCGGGGCGGACGGCGACCGCGACGCGCTCAAGCGCCCCGACATGGCACGCACGGCGGTGGAGGGCAGCGACATCACGGTGATCACCGACCACCACCCGCGCTTCGAGAACGCCGCCGACATCCGCCGCGTGCTGGTCGAAAGCGCGCGCGCGACGGATCCGCAGCACGAGCTGTACGAGGTCTCGCCGCCGGAAGACGCCATCGTGAAGGCCGTCTCGCTCGTCGGGCCGGGCGACGCGATCCTGTGGGCCGGCCCCGGCCACCAGAACTACCGCGACATCGAGGGCGTGCAGTACGCCTACTCCGCCCGCGAGCTGGCCCGCCGGGCGCTGATCGACGCCGGCTGGCCGGCCGGCGAGCGCACCTGGCCCGACCCCTACGAGGACTGATGGAGATCATCGCCTTCATCGTCGGCGTGCTCGTGATCGTCGTCGGTCTCGGGCTGTCGATCGGGCTGCACGAGATCGGCCACCTCGTGCCGGCCAAGCGCTTCGGCGTGCGCGTGGGCCAGTACATGATCGGCATGGGCCCGACCGTGTGGTCGCGGCGCGTGGGCGAGACGGAGTACGGCGTCAAGTGGCTGCCGATCGGCGGCTACATCTCGATGGCGGGGATGTACCCGCGCAGCCGATCCGACGACGCGCCGCGCGGCGGGCTCTTCGCCACGCTCGTGCAGGACGCGCGCGCCGCGAACGACGAGACCCTCGAGGGCACGGACGACAGCCGCGCCTTCTTCACGCTGCCCACGTGGAAGCGCGTCGTCATCATGCTCGGCGGGCCGGCGATGAACCTCGTCCTCGCGATCGTCATGTTCTCGATCCTCGCCACGGGGATCGGGGTCAACCAGAGCACGACGACGGTGGCGACGGTCTCGGAGTGCGTGCTGCCCGCCGGCACCGCGCAGACGGAGTGCGGCCCCGGCGACCCGGCGGCGCCCGCTGCCGAGGCCGGGATCGAGCCCGGCGACACGATCCTGTCGGTCGACGGCACCCCCGTGTCGACGTTCGACGAGGCCTCGGCGATCGTCCGCGCGCACCCCGGCGACGAGATCGAGGTCGTCGTCGAGCGCGACGGCGCCGAGCGCACCCTGAGCCTGACCCCGGTGCTCGCCGAGAACACCTACACCGACGAGAGCGGCGAGAGCGTGGTCGGCGAGGTCGGCTTCGCGGGCTTCAGCCCGGCGACCGAGCGCGTGCGGCAGCCGATCTGGAGCGGCGCGCAGACGGCGTTCGAGAACACCGAGGCCGTGATCGGCATCGTCGCGCAGCTGCCGGTGCGGCTGTGGGACACGGCCGTCGACATGTTCACAGGCCAGGAGCGCGACCCCAACGGGCCGATCAGCGTCATCGGCGTGGGCCGGATCGCGGGGGAGGTGGCCGCCACCGAGGCGCCGATCCTCGACCGCGTGAGCGTGATGATCGCGCTGCTGGGATCGATCAACATCGCGCTGTTCGTGTTCAACCTCATCCCGCTGCTGCCGCTGGACGGCGGTCACGTGGCCGTCGCGCTGTGGGATGCGCTGCGGCGCGGATGGGCGCGCCTCTTCCGCCGCCCGCCGCCGCGCCCGACGGATGCGACGCGCCTCGTCCCGCTCACGCTCGTCGTCGTGGTGCTGCTCGTCGGCATGGGCGCGCTCCTCTTCGCCGCCGACATCGTCAACCCCCTCAGCCTGGGCTGACGCACCGGGTTGCGGTGGTCGCTTCATCTTCGCGGCCTGCGGCCGCTTCGTTCAGCAACCGGTGAGTGCGACCCCATCGGTTGCTGAACGGAGGCGCGTAGCGCCGGAGATGAAGCGACCACCGCAAGCACCGCGGAGGGCTCAGCCCAGCGCGTGCTCGGCGAGGCGGTGGAGCGTGTGGATGCCGTCGCGCGAGAGGATCGACTCGAGGTGGCCCTGTACGCTCGCGAACGACGGGCCGCGCAGCGCGTACACGTCGCCGGTGGCCGGATCCGCCGCCACCTCGGCCGCGCCCACGCGGGCCGTGCCCGCCTCGACGCGCGCCGTGAAGGTGTTGTAGAAGCCGATCGCGGCCGGCTCCCCGAAGACGTCGACGGTGAGCTGCACGCCCTGGTGCGGGCGGTCGAGCGAGACGAGGTCGATGCCCAGCCGGTCGCACAGGATCTGGTGGCTGAGGCACACGGCCAGCAGCGGCGCGCCCGCGTCGAGGCGCCGCGCCACGACCTCCCGCATCCGGGCGATGCGCGGGTTGGCCGCGTCGCGCGGGTCGCCGGGGCCGGGGCCGGAGACGACGAGCTCGGCCGCGTCGATCTGCGCGTCGGTGACCTCCGACCAGTGGGCGATGCGGGCGTCGAGCCCGAGGTGCCGCAGCTGGTGCGCGAGCATGGTCGTGAACCGGTCCTCGGCGTCCACGACGAGCGCCGAGCGGCCCGCGAGGGGACCCGGCGCGGTGTCCTGCTCCTCGAGCCAGAACGGCGCGAGGCGGGCGTTGCGCGAGGCGAGCAGCTCCGCGATCGCGCGGTCATCGGCCAGACGGACGGGCGCGGCCGGCGCATCCGGATCGTCCACGTGCGCGGGCACGGCGCGCGGCACCGCGCCGATCGCGCCGAGCACGCCGGCGGCCTTGCCGTGGGTCTCGCTCACCTCGCCGTACGGATCCGAGTGGCGCACGAGCGTCGCGCCCACCGGCACGCGCAGCCGCCCGCCCTCGAGGTACGCGGTGCGGATGAGGATGGGCGCGTCGAGGTCGTGGCCACCCCGCGCATCGGGCGTGAACAGCGCCGCGACGCCCGAGTAGTAGCCGCGCGGCGTGGTCTCGTGGCGCCGGATCACGGCGCACGCGTTCTGCATCGGGGATCCGGTCACGGTCGGGGCGAACATCGTCTCGCGCAGGATCTCGCGCGGGTCCAGGCGCGACGTGCCCCGCAGCATGTACTCCGTGTGGGTCAGGCGCGACATCTCCTTCAGGTGCGGCCCCGTGATCCTCCCGCCGTCGGCGCAGACGGCGCTCATCATCTTGAGCTCCTCGTCCACGACCATGAACAGCTCCTCGGTCTCCTTCGTGTCGGCCAGGAACGCCGAGAGCGTCTCGACCGTCGCGCCGCCGGCGGGATGGCGGAAGGTGCCGGAGATCGGGTTCATCGTCACGGTGCTCGAGCCGTCGCCGCGCGCCTCGGCGACGACGTGGGCCTCGGGGCTCGCGCCGACGAGGATGCGGTCGCCCGCGACGATGAGGAACGTCCAGTACGCGCCGCGCTCGTGCTCGAGCAGCGCCCGGAACCACGTCAGCGCCGCGGTGCGCGCGTCGGCCTCGACCCCGGCGACGTAGTCGCGGCGGATGACGAAGTTCGCGCCCTCGCCGCGGCCGATCTCGTCGGCGATGACGCGTCGCACGATGGCGGCGTACTCCTCGTCGCTCAGGTCGAATCCCGCGTCGGCGAGCGGCACCGGTTCGGCGGGCAGCGCCGCGACGACCTCGCCGACCGGGACGGAGTCGTGGCGCTCGACGACGAGGCAGCGCAGGGGGGTGCCGTCGTCCTCCGCCTCGAAGCTGCGCTCGCGCACCTGCCGGTACGGCACCAGGGCGAGCACCTCGCGCGGCGCGCCGTCGGGGCCGGTCAGCGGGATCTGCGCGAGCAGATCCACGTCGACCACCGGGCCGGCGAGGATCTCGACCTCGCCGCCGTCGCGGGCGATGAGCGCGAACGACGCGTCGGGATCGGCGGCCAGGCGCAGGATGCGGTCGGCGGTGGCGGGGGATGCTGCCATCAGGGACTCACTTCGGATTCGGGCGGTCTCCCCGGAAAGCAGAACGACCGCCTGCGGTGGGCGGTCGTTTCGTGTGCGCGAAGGTGGCCGCCTCAGGCGAGCCACCACCACGTCCGGTTCTCGAGCACGAGGTCAACCTATACGCGGCCCGCGACCGGCGGCAAATCCGGCGCGAGCGAACGGCACCGGATCGGGCCTTCCCCCAGGTGCGCGGACTACCCTGGAAGGCGTGCCAGCCGTGAACCTCGGGATGCCCCGCGTCCCCGAAACGCTCGCCCCGCGCCGCAAGTCCCGCCAGATCCGGGTGGGCAAGGTGCTCGTCGGGGGCGACGCCCCCATCAGCGTCCAGTCGATGACCACGACGCCGACCACCGACATCAACGCGACCCTGCAGCAGATCGCCGAGCTCACGGCGTCCGGCTGCGAGATCGTGCGCGTCGCGGTCCCCAGCCAGGACGACGCCGATGTGCTGCACATCATCGCGAAGAAGTCGCAGATCCCCGTGATCGCCGACATCCACTTCCAGCCGAAGTACGTCTTCCAGGCGATCGACGCGGGCTGCGCGGCGGTGCGCGTGAACCCGGGCAACATCCGCAAGTTCGACGACCAGGTCGGCGCGATCGCCAAGGCCGCGCAGGACGCCGGTGTGTCGCTGCGGATCGGCGTGAACGCGGGCTCGCTCGACCGCCGCCTGCTCGAGAAGTACGGCAAGGCCACGCCCGAGGCGCTCGTCGAGTCGGCGGTGTGGGAGGCGAGCCTGTTCGAGGAGCACGACTTCCACGACTTCAAGATCTCGGTCAAGCACAACGACCCCATCGTCATGGTGAAGGCCTACCGCCTGCTCGCCGAGCGGGGCGACTGGCCGCTGCACCTCGGCGTCACCGAGGCCGGGCCCGCGTTCCAGGGCACGATCAAGAGCGCCACGGCGTTCGGCATCCTGCTGTCGGAGGGGATCGGCGACACGATCCGCGTCTCGCTCTCGGCGCCGCCGGCCGAGGAGGTCAAGGTCGGGCACCAGATCCTGCAGTCGCTCAACCTGCGCGAGCGCAAGCTCGAGATCGTCTCGTGCCCGTCGTGCGGTCGCGCGCAGGTCGACGTCTACTCCCTCGCCGACAACGTCACCGAGGGCCTGAAGGACATGACGGTGCCGCTGCGCGTGGCCGTCATGGGCTGCGTCGTGAACGGCCCCGGCGAGGCCCGCGAGGCCGACCTCGGCGTGGCGAGCGGCAACGGCAAGGGCCAGATCTTCGTGAAGGGCGAGGTCATCAAGACCGTGCCCGAGGCCGAGATCGTGCAGACCCTCATCGAGGAGGCCAACCGCATCGCCGCCGAGATGGGCCCCGACGCCCCGCTCGGCACCGCGCAGGTCGTCACCGCCTGATCAGCGGGGCCGGATCCGCTCCGCGAACCAGGCGGTCGACGCCTCCGTGTCGACCCGTCCGCTCGCGACGGCGATGATGTGGTCGAAGGCGTCGTCCTCATCCGCCTCGACGACACGGTCATTGAGCCAGAGGAACAGCTGGGTGAGCACCCAGGCGGTCCGCTTGTTGCCGTCGAACAGTGGGTGATTCCGGGCGAGCGACTCCATGAGGGCCGCCGCCTTCCCCGACAGTTCCGGGTAGACGTCCGTTCCGCCGAATCCCGCCTGCGGGCGCGACAGCGCCGAGGCGAGCAGGCCGGCGTCGCGCACGTGCAGCCCCAGCCGCTCGATGACGCTCAGCGCGTTCTCGAGCGTCAGGTAGCGGACCATCACGCGTCCTCGAGCCGCTTCAGCAGACCCTTGTCGCGCGCGAGGATGACCTCGAGCCCCGCGGTGACCTGAGCGGCCTGCAGCCGCTCGCGCACGAGCTGCTCCAGCCCGCTCAGGATGAGCGCGTGCTTCGAGGTGTGCTCGGCCTCCGCGATCGCGGTGAGCGCCTCATCCAGTTCCTCGGGGATCCGCAATGTCATCGCCATGGTGCGATGGTATCGACGTGGTATCGCGCAGTCGAGACCGGCACGGCCGCTCGGATATCCTCGAAGCATGCGCATCGTTCCCGACGACCTCACGGCGCCGGCGGTGCGCGACCTCATCGCCGAGCACCTCGACGAGATGTACGCGACGAGCCCCGCCGAGAGCGTGCACGCCCTGCCGCTCGCGGCGCTCGAGTCGCCCGATGTGACGGTGTGGAGCGCGTGGGACGGCGACGAGGCGCTCGGATGCGGTGCCCTCAAGGAGCTCGATGAGACGCACGGCGAGATCAAGTCGATGCGCACGCGCGCCGCGGCCCGTGGCCGTGGTGTCGGCGCCGCGATCCTCGCGACGATCCTCGCGGAGGCATCCGCGCGCGGCTACCGGCGCCTCAGCCTCGAGACGGGCAGCGAGGAGCACTTCGCGCCCGCCCGGCGGCTCTACGCGCGGCACGGATTCGCGGAGTGCCCGCCGTTCGCCGACTACGTCGAGGACCCGAACAGCGTGTTCATGACGCGCGAGCTCGCCGCGAGCGCCTGAGTCAGGCCATATGCGCGCCGGCCCCCACGGCGTACGCCTCGGCGACCCAGCCCGCGAACGTCTCGTCCATCTGCTCGGGCAAGGTGATCGTCAGGTGGTGGACGAAGAGCCGGCTCGTGTACGGCGCGACGCTCCGGACGCGTGGATCGTCGACCGCCCGCTGCAGGTCGAGGTACACCCGCAGCCCCGTCGCCGCGGGGCGCGCGCCCGCGAAACCGCGTCGCGTGCCCTTGAAGGTGATGGACGACTTCGACGGTGAGAGCGTGTACGGACCGCACGCCGCGACGAGCTCCTCGAATCGACGGTAGATCGCGATCGCCGCCTCCGGCTTGTCGCGCAGGTGCTCGTCCACGGTCCATTCGGTCATGGCACGACCGTAGCGGGCACCGCCGACACGACGGGCGTCAGAGCGCGAGCTCACCGCGGATCGTCGTGAGCGTGTCGCCGGCGACCCACACGGCCTCGCCCTCGCGCGAGACGTGCACGCGCCCGCGGCGCTGCAGGGCGGTGCCCTGCGAGGCCACGTACGAAGCGGGCAGCGCCGTGCCGGCGAGCCACTGCCCGAGCGCGGCGTTCAGCGAGCCGGTCACGGGATCCTCGCCGAGGCCCATCTCGGGGTGGCAGAACGCGCGGACCTCGATTGCGCACTCCGACCCGGCGGCGTAGGGGCCCACGACGCCGACGTCGGCCGGCAGGGCCGCGAAGTCCGGTGTGAGGGCGAGCACGGCCGCCGCGTCGGCCAGCCGGATCCCGGCCCAGCCCGGGCCGTTGTCGCACCAGGCCGCGTCGAGGATCTCCTCGCGCGCCAGGCCGAGCGCCGCGCCGATCCCGGCGACGAGCGGCTCCTCCACCGGACCAGAGCGTCGCAGCTCCGGCGCGGCGAATGCGAGCCGCCCGGCCACGCGGCGCAGCGTCACGAGCCCCACGCCGCACTCCTGCACGATGCCCTCGCCGGCGGGCGAGCCGCCGGCCTCGAGCCACGCGTGCGCCGAGCCGAGCGTCGGGTGGCCGGCGAACGGCAGCTCGCCGCCCGGGGTGAAGATGCGCAGCCGGTAGTCGGCTGCCGGGTCGGTGGGACGCAGCAGGAACGTCGTCTCGGACAGGTTGGTCCAGCGGGCGAACGCCGCCATCTGCGCGTCCGTGAGGCCGTCGGCGTCGTGGACGACCGCGACGGGGTTGCCGAGCAGCGGCTCGGCGCTGAAGACGTCGACCTGGCGGAAGGGGAGGCGCATCCTCTCAGGATGTCACGGCGGTGGCGGGGTGGATCTCGACCGAGAACTCGTCGAGGTGCGACAGGTGCGCGGCGGCCTGCGCCCGTGCGGCGATGCGGATCGCGTCGGCCTCGGCGAGCGTCGTTGCCGCGACCGTGACGACGGCGTCCCCGTGCAGCCGGTGGCCGACCCAGCGCAGGCGGAGCCGCTCCACCGACGCGATGCCGTCGACGTGCTCCAGCGCGTGCGCGGCGCGATCGAGCAGGCGCGGATCGATGCCGTCGAGCAGCCGGCGGCCGACGGAGCGCACGGTGCCGACGAGCAGCACGAGGATGAAGGCCGCGATCAGCAGGCCCACGATCGGGTCGGCGAGCGGGAAGCCGAGCAGCACGCCGAGCCCGCCGAGCACGACCGCGAGAGAGGTGAAGCCGTCGGCGCGGGCATGCACGCCGTCGGCGATCAGCGCCGCCGATCCGATCCGCCGGCCCACGCGGATCCGGTAGATCGCCACCGCCTCGTTCCCGACGAAGCCGGCGACCCCGGCGGCCATCACCCACCCGACGTTCGAGATCGGCTGCGGGTCGATGATCCGCTCGATCGCCTGCCAGGCGGCCACGATGGCCGAGGCGGCGATCGCCGCCACGATGACGAGGCCTGCGACGTCCTCCGCGCGGCCCAGGCCGTACGGGTAGATGCGGGAGGGGCGCCGCCGCGCGAGCGAGAACGCGATCCACAGCGGCACGGCCGTGAGCGCGTCGGAGAGATTGTGGATCGTGTCGGCCAGCAGGGCGACAGAGCCGCTGAAGGCGACGATCACCGCCTGCGCCAGGGCGGTGGCGAGCATGATCGCGAGGCTCACCCGCACCGCGCGGATGCCCGCCGCGTGCGAGGTGAGGGCGTCGTCGATCGCGTCGGCGGCATCGTGCGTGTGGGGCACGAGCACCTCGTGCAGGAAGCCGCGCAGCCCGCGCGGGTGCGCGTGCGCGCGGCCGTGGTCCGGATCGTGCGCGTGCCCGCTCATCGCGCCGCCCCGTGGTGGTGCGGGCGCCCGATCGTGTGCTCGGCCTGCTGGATCGCCTGGGTCACCAGCTGCGACGCGTGCTCGTTCTCGAGGCGGTAGAAGACGCGCTGGCCCTCCTGCCGCGCGGCGACGATCCGCGCCATGCGCAGCTTCGCGAGGTGCTGCGAGACCGCGGCGGGGGATTTGTCGACGATGTCGGCGAGGTGGTTCACCGACAGCTCGCCCGACCGCCGCAGCGCCAGGATGATCCGCACGCGGGTCGCGTCCGCGAGCATCTGGAACACCTCGACCGCCAGCTCCACGAAGGTGCCGTCCGGGTCCAATCCGCAAGCCCGTGTATCTGCGTCCATACGCAGATGATGTCATGCGCAGGCGGCCGATGGGCGCGTTCGCGTCGATGTCACCGCGCGACGCGGTGGGAACGCACGGGGCGCGACGCCTCCGGGGGCGTCGGGGCCGGTCAGTCCACGTGCGCCGCGACCTCGGCGAGGAAGCGATCGCCGAGGTCGTTGATCTTCGCGACGTCGCGGATCGAGGTGAGCGGCAGGATGAACTCGTCGACGCCGGCGGCGGCGTACGCGGCCATCGTGTCGACGAGCTGCTGCGGGGTGCCGCCGATCGCGGGGCGGCCCAGCTGCGCGGCCTTCTCGGCGCCGTCGGGCTGCTGGAACGTGAGCGCCTGCGTCGTGCGCCAGAGGCTCTTCGGGTCGCGTCCGGCCCTCTCGAGCGCGGCCGTGAAGATCTCGTTCTTCGGGCCGTACTGCTCCGGCGTCGACCAGAAGTTCCACTCGTCGGCGAACTCCGCCACGAGCCTGGGCATGACCTTCTCTCCCTTGCCGCCGATGAGGATCGGCAGGCTCGGGTGCGGCTTTGGGTTCAGCGACGCGTGCTCGAGCGTGTAGCGCTCGCCGGAGAAGTCCACGAACTCGCGGCCGTCGTGAGCGCTGTCGCGCAGGCCCTTCCAGATCGCGAGGGCCTCGCGGAACCAGCGGATGCGGCTCGGCACGTCGCCGTACTCGATCCCGAACGCGCGGTGCTCGTTCTCCTGCCAGCCCGCGCCCACGCCGAGCACGAAGCGGCCCTGGCTGATGTCGCTGAGCGCGGCGGCCTGCTTGGCGACGACGCCCGGGTGCCGGTAGGTGTTGCCCAGCACCATCGATCCGAGCCGAATCCCGGGCACCGTCGCCGCGAGCGCCGTCAGCTGCGTCAGGCACTCGCCGCGCGCGCCGTCGTTGGGCTCGTCGGTGTTGTCCATGAAATGGTCCTCGAGCCACACGCCCCGCCATCCGGCGCCGGCCGCGTGCGTCGCGGCGGCGTGGAGGTCGGACCAGGGCAGATCGGCGGGCAGCCACAGCGAGAACTTCATGGCACCACGCTAGATCACCGCGCACACGGTCCACGCCCCGTCTCCCGCGAACCCGCGCCCGATCCTCGAGCCCGCTCCGGATCCGGCGCGGGTTCGGCGAACGGGCGCGGGTTCGGCGTCAGAGCACGAGCTCGAGAACGACCTCGCCCGAGGGGATGCGGGTGTCGACCACGCGCACGCGGATGCGGGATCCCGGGTCCGGCTTGTCTCGGATGGTCGCGGTGACGAAGGGATCGGCGATCTGCACGCGCGCGCCGCCCTTCGTCTCGGCCAGCACAACCGCGTCGAGCACGTCGCCGATGCGGCCGTGCAGCACGGCCGCCTCGATCCGGTCGACCGCGCCGCCCTCCAGGCGGCTGGCGAGCGCGCCCGACTCCTGCATGATCCGCGGCAGCTCCGAGAGCGACTCGCGTGCCCACGCGGGGATCGGGCGGTCGTTCGCCTCCGCCTCGCAGATCGCCAGCGCCCACCGGTCGACGAGCCGCCGCAGGGGAGCGGTGGCGTGCGCGTACGGCGCGCCGATCGCCGCCTGCTCCGCCTGCGCGGGCGGCTCGCCGTCGAAGGGCGCGTAGCCGGCGCCGCGGAACAGCGCCGACGCGGCCTGCAGCACCGCGGGGGTCGCGGCGTCGGCCGGATCGAGCCGGCGCAGGTACTCGCCGTACGCGATCCCCTCCGGCCACGGGCGGTCGAGCAGCGCGACCTTGCGGCGGAACTCCGCGAGCGCCTCGGGCTCCGCCGGCGGCAGGGTGCGCAGGATGCCCACCCGGGCCGACAGCATCAGATCGGCCGCCGCCATGCCCGTCATGAGCGACAGCTGCGCGTTCCACTCCTCCACGGGCAGGGGAGTGCGCCGGCGCAGCTCGTAGCCGTCCGGGCCCTCGACGACCTCCTCCTCGGGGGAGTTCAGGCTCGCGCCGCCGCGTTCAGCCTCGAGCGCGATGCGCAGCGGGCCGAACTCCCGCAGCAGCGCCACCGCGGCGGGGGCCGATCCGTCGTCGATCGCCGCCTGCGCCTCGGCGTACGTCCACTGCCGCACCGACCGGATCCACGCGCGCACGAGCCGCGTCTCGCGCACGGCACCCCTGCCGTCGAGGCGGAAGGTCCACACGTACGCGCGCCGGCGCTCGCCGGGCAGCAGCGACGCGGCGCCGTGGGAGAGGACGAGCGGATGCAGCGGCACCGATCCGTCGGGCGCGTACAGCGTCTGGCCGCGCCGGCGGGTCTCGGCGCCGAGCGCGCCGCCGGGGCGCACGAAGGCCGCGAGATCCGCGATCGCGTAGCGGACGAGCAGGCCCTCGCCGGCGCGCTCCAGATGCAGCGCCTGGTCGAGATCCCGCGAGCCGGCCGGATCGATCGTGTGGAACGGGACGTCGGCGAGCTCCTCGCGCTCGTCGTCGGATCCGTCCACCGGGGGACCGTCGACGACGGCGGCGGCCTCGGACTCCGCCTCGGCAGGGTAGGCCGTGGGCAGCTCCAGATCGCGGCGCAGCTCGGCGAGCGATTCGGCGAGTGCGCCCCGCACGGCGGTCGAGGACAGGTGCGCGTGTCGGGCCGGCATGCCGCCAGCCTACGGGTGGGCTGCGCGGCGGTTTCGACTCCGGCCGTCGGAGCGGCGCATCCGCGCGGTCGAGGCCCAGGGCGCCGGGCCGCCTCAGTGCAGGGCGCCCGCGCTCGCCGCGTCGTCGGCCCGCACGTCCGCCGCCGTGCGGACGGCGATGGCCAGCGCCCGCGCGATGTCGCCGGCCGGCAGCGACGGCGCGCCCTCCGGGGCGACCTCGTCCGACCACGGCACGTGCACGAATCCGGCCCGCATGCCCGGCCGGCGCGCGGCCTCGTCCGCGGCGACGTACATCACGTGGTTGCACACGAACGTGCCGGCCGTGTGCGAGACGGCCGCGGGGACGCCGGCGTCGCCGATCGCGCGCGCCATGGCCTTCACGGGCAGCGAGGCGAAGTGCGCCGCCGGCCCGCCCGCCACGCTCGGCTCGTCGATCGGCTGCGCGCCGGCGTTGTCGGGGATGCGCGCGTCCCGCAGGTTGATCGCGACGCGCTCGGGCGTGATGTGCGTGCGCCCGCCCGCGAGCCCCGTCGCGATCACGACGTCCGGCGTGTGCTCGGCGATCAGCGCGCGCATCCGCTCGGCGGCGGCGTCGAAGGCGACGGGGAGGATCGCGGTGATCAGCCGCTCCGGTCCGCTCCAGGCGCGGCCGACCTCTGCGACGGCGTCGCCCGAGGGGTTGCGCGCGTCGCCGCCGAACGGCTCGAACCCGGTGAGGAGGATCGTGACCATCGTCTCAGCGTAGGCCCCGCCCGGCCCGCGCCCGCGGGAACCCTAGACTTGACGCGTGGTCACCCGTCTCTCGCACTTCTTCCTCCGCACGCTCCGTGAGGACCCGGCCGACGCCGAGGTCACGAGCCACCGGCTGCTCGTCCGCGCCGGGTACATCCGGCGCCAGGCGCCGGGGGTGTTCGCGTGGCTGCCGCTGGGCCTGAGGGTCAAGGCCAAGCTCGAGACGATCATCCGCGAGGAGATGGCCGCCGCCGGCGCCTACGAGGTGCACTTCCCGGCGCTGCTGCCGCGCGAGCCCTACGAGGCGACCGGCCGGTGGGAGGAGTACGGCGACGCGCTGTTCCGCCTGCAGGACCGCAAGGGCGCCGACATGCTGCTGGCGCCGACGCACGAGGAGGTCTTCACCCTGCTCGTGAAGGATCTGTACTCGTCGTACAAGGACCTGCCGCTGACGATCTTCCAGATCCAGGACAAGTACCGCGACGAGGCGCGCCCCCGCGCGGGCCTGCTGCGCGGCCGCGAGTTCACGATGAAGGACGCGTACTCGTTCGACTACACCGACGAGGGACTCGACGCGTCGTACCAGGCGCAGCGCGACGCCTACGAGCGCATCTTCCAGCGCCTGGGGCTCGAGTACGTCATCGTGCAGGCCGACGCCGGCGCGATGGGCGGCTCGCGCAGCGAGGAGTTCCTGCACCCCACGCCGGTGGGCGAGGACACGTTCGTGCGCAGCGCGGGCGGGTACGCCGCCAACGTCGAGGCGTTCACGACCCTCGTCCCCGAGCCGATCCCGTTCGACGGCAAGCCCGAGCCGGTCGTGTTCGACTCGCCGGGCACGACGACGATCGAGACCCTCGTGGCGCACGCCAACGAGGTCGTCCCCGGCGCGCCGGAGGGCGGCTGGACGGCGGCGCACACGCTGAAGAACGTCGTGCTCGCGCTGCGTCACCTCGACGGCACGCGCGAGGTCGTCGTCGTGGGCCTTCCCGGCGACCGCGACGTCGACATGAAGCGCGTCGAGGTCGCCTTCGCGCCGGCCGAGGTCGAGCCCGCCACCGCGGAGGACTTCGAGCGCAACACGCTCCTCGTGCGCGGCTTCATCGGCCCGTGGACAGCGACCGGCCCGCTGCTCGGCGAGGACTCGGCCACCGGCATCCGCTACTTCCTCGACCCGCGCGTCGTCGACGGCACGACGTGGATCACCGGCGCCAACGCCGATGACGCGCACGTGTACGGCCTGGTCGCCGGCCGCGACTTCATCGCCGACGGCTTCCTCGAGGTCGCGACCGTGCGCGACGGCGACCCCGCGCCCGACGGGTCGGGGCCGGTCACACTGGCACGCGGCATGGAGATCGGGCACGTCTTCCAGCTGGGCCGCAAGTACGCCGAGGCCCTCGGGCTCAAGGTGCTCGACGAGAACGGCAAGCAGGTCACCGTCACGATGGGCTCCTACGGCATCGGCGTGACGCGCATCCTCGCGATCATCGCCGAGCTGTCCAACGACGAGCGCGGGCTGATCTGGCCCGCCTCCGTCGCGCCGTTCGACGTGCACGTGGTCGCCACGGGCAAGGGAGACGACGCGTACCGGCTCGCCGAGTCGGTCGTCTCCGACCTCGAGGCGGCGGGGATGGATGTGCTCTACGACGACCGCCCGAAGGCCTCTCCCGGTGTGAAGTTCGGCGACGCCGAGCTGATCGGCGTGCCGAAGCTGCTCGTGGTCGGCCGCGGGGCGGCGGACGGCGAGGTCGAGCTGTGGGATCGCCGCACGGGCGAGCGCGAGACGGTGCCGGCGGCCGAGGCCGTGGTGCGTCTGACCGCCTGAGCCGACCGTCGGAGAGGCCGTCGCGGGCATCGCCCGCGGCGGCCTCTCCGCATCCGCGGGGCGGCTGCCCGCAGGTGCCCAGGCGGTGATGGGGGTCGTTCAGGAGCGCGTCATCTGGCCGTCGCGAGGATGTCGCATGCCCGCGGAAGCATGCCCGTACACGCCCCCTCTCTGACGGAGTCATCCATGCAACGAACCCTGCCCACGATGCAACGACGCCTCGCGGCCGTCGCCGCGGCGACCCTGGCCACCGGCGGCATCGTCGCACTCACCCCCGCGGCGGCCACCGCGGCGCCCGACGGGTCGAACATCGTCATCAACGAGGTCTACGGGGGCGGCGGCAACAGCGGCGCCGCCTTCCAGAACGACTTCATCGAGCTGTACAACCCCACGACCGCGGAGGTCGATCTGGCGGGCCTGACGATCGACTACAAGTCGGCAGGCGGGGATTCGGGCGGCACGGTGGCGCTCGAGGGCACGATCGTGGCGGGGGGCTACTTCCTCGTCCAGCTCGCCGCGGGCAACGGCAACGGGCAGCCGCTTCCGGCCGCCGACCAGGTGGCGACGTCGCCGAACCTGTCGGGCTCGACGGGGCGCGTCTACCTCCACGAGGGAACCGGTCAGTACGCCGCGACGACCGGCGATCTCGCCGGCGTCGAGGGCCTCGTCGACATGATCGGCTGGGGCAGCGGCGCCGTCGCGTTCGAGGGCGCCCCGGCGGCGGGCACGACCAACGCGATGAGCGCTCAGCGCGCGACCGTCGGCGCGGACAGTGACAACAACGCGACGGACTTCGTGGTCGCCGCCCCGACGCCGACGAACGCCGCCGGCGAGACGGCGGTCGAGCCGGAGGAGCCGACCGACCCCGAGGAGCCGACCGACCCCGAGGAGCCCGGTGAGCCCGAGGTGCCGACCGAGCCCGGCGAGCCGATCACGATCGCCGAGGCCAACCAGGCCGCCACGGGCACCGAGGTCACCGTCGAGGGCGTCGTGACCGCCGACTACCGCGAGGGCGGCTTCAACGGCTTCACGATCCAGGACCCGGCGGGCGACCCGTCCGACGCCGTCTCCGACGCCATCTTCGTCTACAACCCGAGCGCCGCGGTCACCCCCGCGGTCGGCGACAGCGTGCTGGTCACGGGCGACCGGGGCGAGTATAACGGCCTGCGCCAGATCTACGGCGACCTGATCGACATCACCGACGCCGACCTCGGCGAGGTCGTGCCGCTCGCGTCGTGGGAGGCCGTCGCCACGGAGGAGGGCAGGCAGGCCCACATGAGCGAGCTCGTCCTGTTCGAGGACGAGTTCACCGTCACCGACAACTACGACGCGAACTACTACGGCTCGTTCTCGCTCGTGCAGGGCGGCGAGCCGATCCCGCAGCTGACCGCCTACATCGATCCGCACGACGAGGCGGCGATCGCGCAGCAGAAGGCTGCCGACGCGGCGCGCACCATCACGCTCGACGACGGCCGCAGCACCAACTTCAACAACCAGAAGGACGTGCCGCTGTCGTACCTCACGCCGGACAACCCCGTGCGGGTCGGCGCGGACGTGTCGTTCCAGAAGCCGTTCGTGCTCGACTACCGCTTCGACGGGTGGAGCCTGCAGCCCACCACGCCGATCGTGGGCGCGGGGCAGGAGCACGTCGTGTTCAGCGACGAGCGCACCCCCAACGCCTCGCCGGAGCCGGTGCTCGGCGACATCAGCATCGCCAACTTCAATGTGCTGAACTACTTCCCGACCACGGCCGAGGAGTTCGTCGAGCTCGGGCTGGGCACCTGCACGTACTACACCGACCGCGAGGGCAACCGGATCGGCGCCAACCGCTGCGACCCCGACGGACCGCGCGGCGCGGCGACGACCGAGAGCTTCGAGCGCCAGGAGATCAAGATCGTGAAGGCGATCACCGAGCTCGACGCGTCGATCCTCTCGCTGCAGGAGGTCGAGAACTCGGCCGCGTTCGGCAAGGACCGCGACTTCGCCGTCGCGACCCTCGTCGACGCGCTCAACGAGTACGCGGGCGAGGACGTCTGGGCCTACGTCGAGAGCCCCGCGACGCTGCCCGCCGATGAGGACGTCATCCGCAACGCCTTCATCTACCAGGTGGACGAGATCGAGACGGTCGGCGAGTCGCACATCCTGATCGACGACCCGGCGTTCGTGAACGCGCGCGAGCCGCTGTTCCAGGCCTTCAAGCCCGCGGGCGCCGCCGACGCCGACGCGTTCCTCGTCTCGGCGAACCACCTCAAGTCGAAGGGCTGCTCGGACGCGACGGGGGAGAACGGCGACCTCGACGAGCAGAGCTGCTACAACGCCGACCGCAAGGAGCAGGCCGAGGCACTGGTCGCCTACACCGCCGAGGTGCAGGATCTCACGGGCATCGACGCCGTCTTCCTCACGGGTGACTTCAACTCGTACGCCATGGAGGATCCCGCGATGATCATCGAGGGCGCCGGGTTCACCAACCTGAACTACGCCCTCAACGGCGGCGAGGCCACCTACGTGTACGACGGCATGTCGGGCTCGCTCGACCACGTGTACGCGAACGCCGATGCCTTGAGTCTGGTGGCCGACGTCGACGTGTGGCAGATCAACGGGCAGGAGCAGGTCGCCTTCGAATACAGCCGCTACAACTACAACGCCACGCTGCTGTACGACGACTCGGTCTTCCGCACGAGCGACCACAACCCGATCGTCGTGGGGCTCGACACGGACGGCGTCGTCGACCTGCAGCTGCTCTCGATCAACGACTTCCACGGCCGGATCGCGGCGGACGGCGACTCGGCGGGCGCGGGCGTGCTCGCGGGCGCCGTCGACGCCCTCACGGCCGACAACCCGAACACGCTGTTCGTCTCGGCGGGAGACAACATCGGCGCATCGACGTTCACCTCGTTCATCCAGCAGGACGAGCCGACCATCGACGCGCTGAAGGCCGCGGGCCTCGCGGTGAGCGCCGTGGGCAACCACGAGTTCGACCACGGCTTCGCCGACCTGACGGATCGGGTCATCCCCGCGTACGGCAGCGAGGATCTCGCGCTCGGCGCCAACGTGTACGAGGCGGGCACCACCACGCCGGCACTGCAGGAGTATGCGATCCGCGAGATCGACGGCGTCCGCGTCGGCTTCATCGGCACGGTGACGGCCGACACGGCGACGCTCGTGAGCCCCACGGGCATCGCGGACATCGAGTTCGGCGATCAGCTGGAGGCCGCGAACCGCGTGGCGGGGGAGATCGCGGACGAGACCGACGTGATCGTGCTGCTGACGCACGACGGATCGGCGAGTGCCGACTGCACCACCATCGGCACGGAGGACACCGACTACGGCAAGCTCGTTCGCGGTGCGTCGGAGGAGATCGACGCCATCGTGTCCGGCCACACGCACCAGCAGTACCTGTGCGAGCTGCCCGGCCCCGACGGGCAGGACCGCCCGGTCGTCCAGTCGCACCAGTACGGCACCACGCTGGGCGTGCTCGACCTGGAGTACGACACCGAGGCCGACGAGCTCCTCTCGATCTCGGCGTCGCACCTCGACCTTGTCGACCCGGACGGCGTGCCGTACGCCGAGGCCGACCCCGAGGTGCAGGCGATCGTCGACGCGGCCGTTGCCGAGGCCGACGTGCGGGGAGCCGAGAAGGTCGGACAGATCAGCGACGACATCACCCGCGGCAAGACGGCCACCGGCGCGGAGGATCGCGGCGTCGAGTCGACGGCCGGCAACTTCATCGCCGACGTCTACCTGTGGGCCGCGTCGAGCGAGAACCCCTCGTACGGCGGCTCGCAGGATGCGGCGATCGGCCTGATGAACCCGGGCGGCGTCCGTGCCGATCTGCTGTACGGCGAGGACGGGATCGTGACGTACGCGGAGGCGGCCGCGATGCAGCCCTTCGCGAACACGCTGGTCACGACCACCCTCACCGGCGCGCAGCTCGAGCAGGTGCTCGAGGAGCAGTGGCAGCCGGAGGGATCGTCGCGGCCCAAGCTGCACCTGGGCGTCTCGGACGGATTCTCGTACGAGTACGACCCCGAGGCGGCGCGGGGCGAGCGCATCCTCGAGATGACGCTGAACGGCGAGGAGATCGCGGCCGACGACGAGATCCTCGTCGTGACCAACTCGTTCCTCGCGGGCGGCGGCGACAACTTCGGCACCTTCGCCGAGGGCACGGGCACGGCGGACACGGGTCTCATCGACCTGAGCGCGAGCGTGGACTACTTCGCCGCGCACGAGGTGGTCGATCCGCCGGCGCTGGGACGTGCCGTCGTCGCCGACACCGAGCCGGGCAACGGGAACGGGAACGGCAACGGAAACGGCAACGGAAACGGAAACGGGAACAACGGCAACGGCAACGGGAACGGCATCGGCAACGGGAACGGCATCGGCAACGGGAACGGCCGGGGCGCGGCACCGTCCGCGGACGACCTCACTCCCGAGCGGCGGGGCGGGCTCACCGTGTCGGGCGCGCTCGAGCCGGGCGGTCGCATCACGGTCTACGTGGACGAGTCGTACGCCGGCCAGACGCTGAGCGGGTGGCTGTTCTCGGAGCCGACCTCGCTCGGCACCGCCGTGGCGACCGCCGACGGGGCGCTCACCTACGTGATCCCCGAGGGCATCGCGCCCGGCGTGCACCGGCTCGCCGTGACGGACGCCTCCGGCGAGGTGGTCGGCTGGGCCTACGTGACCATCACGGCCGACGGATCGCTGGCGGTCACGGGCGCGGAGCTGCCGCTCGGCATCGCCTTCGGTGCCGCGGTGCTGCTCGTGGCGGGCGGCCTGCTGATGGTGCTGCGCCGCCGGCCGGTGCGCACGGCCTGACGCGCGATCGACGAAGGGCCGGGCGGATGTTCCCGCCCGGCCCTTCGTCGTGCCCCGTGCGTCTCAGCCGCGCAGGTGGTCGGCGTGCTTCGACGCCTGCCGGCGACGCGTGGGCAGGTCGAGGGGGCCGGTGACGGTGGCCTCGTCCTCCCAGCACTCGATACCGCCGACGCCGGGCAGCAGCTCGCGCGTGAAGACCGGATCGCGACCCTCGCGGCGTTGCCTCGTGTAGTCGCGCAGCAGGCGGAAGCCGATGCCCGAGAGGAACGCCAGCGCGATGAGGTTGATGAGCGCCATGAGCCCCATCAGCGCGTCGGCGAGGTTCCAGACGACCGCGGCCGACGCGACGGCCCCGGCGAGCATGGCCACGACGACGAGCACGCGGAAGACCGTGAGCCAGCCGCGGCGGGTCGTGATGAACTCGAGGTTGGACTCGCCGTAGTAGTAGTTGCCGATGATCGAGCTGAAGGCCAGCAGGAAGACGATCACGGCCAGCGCGGTGAGCGACCAGTCGCCGAGCGTGGCGGCCAGGGCCGTCTGCGTCAGCGCGATGCCCTGCTCGGCGCCGCCGAGATCCGGCACGGCCACGAGCACGGTGAACGCCGTGATCGAGCACACGAGGAACGTGTCGAAGTACACGCCGAGAGACTGCACGAGTCCCTGCTTGACGGGGTGCGTCACGGCGGCCGACGCGCCCGCGTTCGGGGCCGATCCGAGGCCCGCCTCGTTCGAGAACATGCCGCGCTTGACGCCCTGCAGCACGATGGTGCCGAGCGCGGCGCCGACCACCTCGTTGAAGCCGAACGCCTCGGTGTAGATGGAGGCGAACGCCGCCGGCAGCCGGTCGATCTCGATGACGACGACGGCGAGCCCGAGCAGCAGGTACAGCAGCGCCATGAGCGGCACGATCGCCTGAGACACGTGCGCGATGCGGCGCACACCGCCGAAGATGACCGCGCCGGTGAGCACGGCGACGACGACGCCGGAGACGAGCGGCATCCAGCCGGAGACGTCCGCGCCGACGAGGGAGCCGACCGCGGCGGTGCTCGACGCGGCGATGGTGTTGGCCTGCAGCGCGCTGAATGCGAAGGGGAAGCAGAAGATGAGGATGACGGCGAACGTCACGCCCATCCAGCGCGCCTTCAGGCCGCGCTCCATGTAGTACGCCGGGCCGCCGCGGAAGGCGCCGCGGTCGCGCACCTTGAACACCTGGGCGAGGGTCGACTCGAAGAACGCGGACGCGGCGCCGATGAAGGCCATCAGCCACATCCAGAACACCGCGCCGGGTCCTCCGATCGCGATCGCCGTGCCGACGCCGGCGATGTTGCCGACGCCCACGCGCGATGCCGCCGAGATCGTGAAGGCCTGGAAGGCCGACACCGACTGCGGCTCGCCGTCGGCCGTGCGCGGCGTGCGATCCGTGAGGGTGCGGAACATCTCGGGGATGAGGCGGAACTGCACCACTCCCGAGCGCACGGTCAGGTAGAGCCCGAGCAGCACGACGACGGGCAGCACGAGCCAGGTCCAGAAGCGGTCGCCCGCGGTGGCGAGCCAGTCAGCGAGAACGTCCATCGTGTCAGTGTGACCCGAGCGGCATGCCCGGCGCGAGCCCGCGCGCCGGGCGCGGGCCGCGCGGGGCGGGCCGCTCACAGCGGGCTCGCGTTCCCATCCGGTAATGTCGGAGGGATATCGGCGAGCCGGATTGCCGATGAGAGCTGAATAGGGAGGCCGCTGTGGACATCGATCTCGGGCTGTTGCGCACCGTCGAGCGTGAGAAGGAGATCCCGTTCGACGAGCTCGTGCGGGTCATCGAGCAGGCGGTGCTCACCGCCTACGGCAAGCACGTCTCCCAGGGCGGTGAGGTGCCGGAGGGCGCCCGCGCCGAGCTGGACCGCAAGACCGGTCACGTCGGCATCTACGTGCCGGTCACCGACGAGTCGGGCGCCGTCATCGGCGAGGAGGAGTCGACCCCCGAGGACTTCGGGCGCATCGCCGCGTACGCGGCCAAGCAGGTCATCAGCCAGCGCCTGCGCGACATCGCCGACGACGCCGTGCTGGGTGAGTTCCGCGGCAAGGAGGGCGACATCGTCGCCGGCGTCGTGCAGCAGGGGCCGAACCCGCGCATGATCCACATCGACCTCGGCACCGTCGAGGCCATCCTGCCGCCGGAGGAGCAGGTGCCCGGCGAGGACTACTCGCACGGACAGCGCCTGCGGGTGTACGTCACGAGCGTGTCGAAGGGCACCAAGGGGCCCGCCATCACGGTCTCGCGCACTCACCCCGGCCTCGTGCGCAAGCTGTTCGCGCTCGAGGTGCCGGAGATCGCGAGCGGTCTCGTCGAGATCGCGTCGCTCGCGCGCGAGGCGGGCCACCGCACGAAGATCGCGGTGGTCGCCAAGGACCCGTCGATCAACGCCAAGGGCGCCTGCATCGGCGAGATGGGCCGCCGCGTGCGCGCCGTCACCGAGGAGCTCAGCGGCGAGAAGATCGACATCGTCGACTACGACCAGGACCTCGCGACGTTCGTCGCCAGTGCCCTCTCGCCCGCCAAGGTGTCGTCGAGCTTCGTCCTCGACGCGTCGACGAAGGCCGTGCGCGCCCTCGTGCCCGACTACCAGCTCTCGCTCGCGATCGGCAAGGAGGGGCAGAACGCCCGCCTCGCCGCCAAGCTCACGGGCGCGAAGATCGACATCCAGCCCGACAGCATTCTTGAAGCGTGACGGATCAATGCCGCGGATGCGGCGTTGATGCGGCGCGGTTCAAGATTGAGCGAGGGAGCGCAGCGACCGAGTCGAAATCTCGTGTCCGTGCACGATCCGTCCGCAGACGAGCGGGCGAGGAAAGAGTAGTACGATGGAAGCCGTACGAACGTGCGTCGGCTGTCGCATGCGTGCTCCCCGGTCCTCCCTCCTTCGAGCGGTGGCCGTCGGGTCCGAACTCGTCCTGGACGAGCGGGCGTCGATGCCGGGGCGCGGCGCGTGGGTGCATCCGACGCGCGAATGCGTGGAGAACGCCATCCGGCGCCGCGCCTTCGTACGAGCTCTGCGCGTGTCGGGCCCGCTCGAGACGCAGACCTTCGAGGAATGGCTGAACAGCTATGGAAACCAAGTGAACGGCTCGAAATGAGACCCGTCCGCCTTTGATGGTCTGCCCCTGTCCGGGCAGGCCGCCCAGACAGGAGAATTGTGGCTAAACCACGCGTACATGAGATCGCAGCGGAGCTGGGAGTCGACAGCAAGGTCGCGCTCGCGAAGCTGAAGGATCTCGGCGAGTTCGTCAAGAGCCCGTCATCCACCATCGAGCCGCCCGTCGCGCGCAAGCTGCGCGCCGCGCTGGAGGCCGAGGGTGTCGCCAAGCCCGCCGGCGGTGCGAAGCCCGCCGACGCCCGCAAGAAGGCCCCGGCGCGCCCGGCGGCCAAGCCCGGCCCCGCCGCGCCGGCCCCCAAGGCC
>NZ_JBMDJT010000004.1:0-122226 GCF_057809335.1 Microbacterium sp. FG3
GGGGCGGCCCCACGCTCGCGCTTCGCGCTCGCACAGTGATCGGCTGCTATGGAGGGGTGTGCGAATCGGTGACACTCATCGGTTGCTGAACGGAGCGGCCGGAGGCCGCGGAGATGAAGCGACCTGCGCAAGCTCAGCGGCGCGGATCCACCAGGAGGAGTTCGGCGTTGCGGTCGTGCGGCTCGCCGATCGCGGTGGCGCGGGCGTTGAGGTCGTTGAACGCCAGCTCGCGGTAGATCGAGGCGAGCCCCGCGGGCGTGAAGTCGTCGTACTCCACGCGGGCCGGCGCATCCGACTCGATGAGCGTCGTGAACAGCGACAGCGTGCCGTCGCGGTTGTCGGCGAGCTCGATCACCCGGGCCAGCTGCGGCGCGTCGACGTGGGAGGCCGTGTTGATCTCCCAGAACCCGCGCTCGGGCGACGGGCCCGGGTGCGGCGTGATCGCGTTGCGGTGGCTGTGCCCGTTGATCCAGGCGATGACGTTGGGGTAGCGGTGCAGCAGGTCGAGCACCTGCGGCCCGAGCAGGCGCGGCTCGTCCGGGCGGCGCGGGTCGGGCGTCGGGTTGTCCATGGCGTGCGAGGGGTGGTGGCTGAACACGACGAACAGCTCATCGCTCGTGGCCTGGCGCTCCTCGCCGCCCAGCGGCGTCCAGTACCGGGACGATCCGGCGCGCAGCGTGCGCTCGAGCCAGGCGAACTGGTGCGCGCCGAGCGAGCCGCGGCCCCGGCCGCCCATCGTCGTCGTGTCGAGCGAGATGCCCGTGACGCCCTCGGCGATCGGGAACGTGTAGAAGAGGTCGCGGCCGTCGCGGTTCGCATCCGTGAATCCGTGCCCGATCGGGCCGGCGCCCTCGTAGCGCGGATCGAAGTGGGCCGCCACGAACTCCGCGGGCGTGAACGGGCGGCGCCGCTCGTCGGGGGTGATCTCGCGCAGCGTGCCGGTGCCGAACAGCTCGCGCGCCGTCACGCCGCGGGGATCGCGGAACGAGTCGGCGATCCGCTGCCGTGCCGCCCGATCCCTGCCGGTCACCTTCGTCGCCGCCGTGTAGTACTCGGCCATGGCGGGGGCGTCGGCCAGCGATCCCTGCACGGAGTCGTCGTGGTTGCCGAACGTGCAGTACCAGGGCAGGCTGAGGCCGGGCGAGGTCAGGGGCGCGCCGGCGGCGGTGAGCAGACCGGGGATCTCGGGGAAGCCCTTCGCGGTCCACGCCGAGCGATCCAGCGCGCGGTCGGGGTGCCAGTAGAACGGGTCGCCGCCGTCCTGCACGCCCTCGTACCGATCCGGATCGCCCGTGCGCTGCGCGGCCGTGCCGCCCGAGAGTGCCGTGAGGAACCACTCGAGCTCGGCGAGCTCGTGGTTGTCGGTGTTGTCGCCCGTCGTCACGACGAACGCGAGATCGCCGCCCGTGTAGGGTCCGCGCCGCAGCGCGTTGATGCGGCGCACCAGCGCGGCCGATCCGGCGAGGCCCAGCGCCTCCTGCGGGCGGTGCATCGAGGGGATGAGGTCGTGGATGTCCTCGATCCGCGCGGGGGACTCGGCGTCGATGAGGTGCAGATCGGTCACCTGCACGAACGACACGACGCCTTCGCGGCGGTCGTCGCGATCCGGGCTGCCCGCGGCCAGCTCCTCGCGCACGACCGTCGGCCAGCCGCCGGCCGCGACGAGCCGGGCGTAGCGGTGCGGATCGGCGTGCTCGGGAGCGCTCACCGACTCGAGGGTCGTGCCGCGCGTCGACAGGGCGGGGCCCGCGGTGAGCGGCTGCGGACGCGGGGCGCCCGCGGGGGTGGCGCTCGCCGCGCCGACGGCCATGCCGGTGAGCCCGGCCAGGCCGCCCACGCCCGCCGCCAGCAGGATCCCGCGCCGCGTGAACCGCATGGGCCCAGGCTCCCCAGCGCGGGCGACGCCCCGTGAAGCGGCGGGCGAACACCCGGTGAAGCCCGGGTGACGATCGGGATCGGGCGAGCCCGCGGGGTTGCGGTGGTCGCTTCATCTCCGCGCCTGCGGCGCTCCGTTCAGCAACCGATTCGGGTGCACCCCTCGGTTGCTGACCCTTCGGCAGGCTCAGGGACCGAGCTGAAGCGACCTCAGCAACTCCTGCGGATCGACCTATCCGCCAGTGAGGAGCGCGTGGCAGCGGGTGATGCGCTCGCGCCACCAGGCCTCGCGGTCCGGCGCCGCGGCGTGCGCGGCGAGCAGGCCGGCGTCGGGCGCGACGCGCGCCGCGGGGATCGCGCCCCCTTCCGGCGCCAGTCGCGGCTCGGCGACGTCGGCCGCGAGCAGCGCGGCGGTGCCGAGGCCGCAGTCGAACTCCAGCTCGGGCAGCGCCGCGGCGAGGGCGGCTCCCTGCGCGAGCCCCACGCTCGTGTCGAGCGCCGAAGACACGACGGCCGGCAGCCCCGCGGCCGCCACGATCTCGAGCGCCCGGCGCACACCGCCGAGCGGCTGCGCCTTCACGACGAGGATGTCGGCGGCGCCGGCGCGCGCCACGGCGAGCGGATCGTCCGCCTTGCGCACCGACTCGTCGGCCGCGATCGGAATGTCCCAGTCACGCAGCCGCTGACGGATCTCCGCGAGCTCCTCGACCGTGGCGCACGGCTGCTCGATGTACTCCAGGTCGAACTCCGCCAGGGCGTGCGCGGCGTGCTCGGCCTCGTCCACGTTCCAGCCGCCGTTCGCGTCGACGCGCACCCGCCCCTCCGGTCCCATCGCCGCGCGGACGGCGCGCACGCGCGCGATGTCGTCGGCGAGGGTCTGGCCGCGCTCGGCGACCTTGACCTTGGCGGTGCGGCAGCCGTCGAAGCGGGCCAGGATCTCGGGCACCCGCTCGGCGGCGATGGCCGGCACGGTGGCGTTGACCGGGATCGCGCCGCGCCGCGGTGCGGGCTGGGGGAGCCAGGCGAAGTCCAGCGCGGCCGCGAGCCAGGCGGCGGCCTCGGCGTCGTCGTACTCCAGGAACGGCGAGAACTCGCCCCATCCCTCCGGCCCCTCGAGCAGCGCGGCCTCCCGGTGATCCACCCCTCGGAAGCGCGTGGCCATCGGCAGCGACACCACCCGCGTGTGCGCGAGCACCTCGTCCAGCTCCGGCAGATCCATGCCCCCATCCTGCCCCTCGCCATGCACAACGAAGGAAGAGCGGCGGCGCCCGTCCGCGCGTACCGGCGTGTCGCGCCGGCCGGGCCGTCATCTTCCTTCGTTGTGCAGCGGGGCGGGGGTCTGGCCGCGGAGAGGGGATCCCCGGGCGCGAGTACATCATGCGTGGGTGTTGCAATAGTGTGTGACGCACAGTAATGTTGCGGACATGGATGAGGGATTCGAGACACATCGACAGGAGCTGCGGCGCGGCACCGTCGTGCTGGCCTGCCTGCGCCTGCTGCGCGAGCCCGGTTACGGGTACGGCCTGCTCGAGGACCTCGCCGCGCGCGGCTTCGACACCGACGCGAACACGCTGTACCCGCTGCTGCGCCGCCTGGAGAAGCAGGGCTACCTCACGAGCGAGTGGAACACCGACGAGGCCCGGCCGCGCAAGTTCTACCGCACCTCCGAGGCGGGCGACCGCCTCGCCGACGCACTGACGACCGACTGGCGTGAGCTGGCACAGGCCTTCGACACGCTCGCCGACTGACCGAGAGACTGACCGAGGGAGGGATGGGGATGGACGCCATCACCAAGGACGACTACACCAACCGCTACGTCGAGGCCGCGACGCGGTCGCTGCCCCCCGACCAGCGCGACGACTACGCGGCCGAGCTGCGGGCGTCGATCCAGGACCAGATCGACGACCGCATCGAGGCGGGGCAGGCGCCGGCCGACGCCGAGCGCGAGGTGCTCGTCGAGCTCGGCGATCCCGCCACGCTCGCCGCGGGCTACGCCGGCCGATCGCTGCAGCTCATCGGACCGCGGTACTACTCCGACTGGAAGCGCCTGCTCGTGCTGCTGCTGTGGACGGTCATGCCGGTCGCCGCCTTCGCGGGGACGATCGGGCCGCTGCTGCGCGGGGAGGACGTGGGCGACCTGATCGCGGGGGCGATCGTGACCGCTCTCACCGCCGGCCTGCACGTGTGCTTCTGGGTCACGCTGGCGTTCGCGCTCGTCGAGCGGTTCGGCGAGCCGGGGCGCAGCCTCGGCGCGTGGACGCCCGACCGCCTGCCGCTCACGTCGGAGCGGCGCACCAAGTTCAGCGAGGTGGTGCTCGCGTTCGTCGCCGTCGCGGTGTTCGCGGTCGTCATCGCCTGGGACCAGCTCATCGGCTTCGTCATCCTGCGCGAGACCGGCGGCGAGCCGCTGCCGTTCCTCGACCCCGGGCTGTGGCCGTGGGGCTTCGGCATCGTGCTGGCGACCACCCTGGCGACCGCGGTGCTCACGCTCCTGGCCTACCGCCGGGGGGAGTGGGCGACCTGGATGGGCATCGCCGCCGCGGTCCTCGCGCTCGGTGTGACGGCCGCCGCCGTGGCGCTCGCGGTGACCGGCCGGCTGCTGAACCCCGAATGGTTCGCGCTCGTGTTCCGCTCCGCCGAGCCGGGCACGGTGCAGGTGATCCAGGCCGCCCTCGGCGTCGGGATCGCGCTGCTCGGCCTCTGGTCGGCGTGGGACTCGTTCCGCCGCACCCGCTCGCTGCGCTGACCCGGCCGGCGCAGCGTCGGCCCGGCGCAGCGGAGGACATCGGCGCCTCCGGAGGACGGGATCATCCGATCCGTCCTCCGGAGGCGCCGTTCTCCGTCCCGGTGCGCGGTGGGCCTACCCTGATCCCATGCCTCTTCTCGACACCCCCGTGCGCCTCGGCGTGCAGCTCGCGCCCCAGCACCAGCTCTCGTACGCGACGATCCGCGACGCCGTGCGCCGCTTCGAGGACATGGGCGTGGACATCCTCTTCAACTGGGATCACTTCTTCCCGCTCTCCGGCGACCCGGACGGCACGCACTTCGAGTCGTGGACCGAGCTGGCCGCCTGGGCCGAGCTGACCGAGCGCGTGGAGTTCGGCGCCCTCGTGAACTGCAACTCGTACCGCAACCCCGACCTGCAGGCCGACATGGCCCGCACGATCGACCACATCTCGGCGAAGGACGGCGTGGGCCGGTTCATCTTCGGCACGGGATCGGGCTGGTTCCAGCGCGACTACGACGAGTACGGCTATGAGTTCGGCACGGTGGGCTCGCGCCTCGACGACCTCGCCGCCGCGCTGCCGCGCATCGAGGCGCGGTGGGCCAAGCTGAACCCCGCGCCGACCCGCAGGATCCCCGTGCTGATCGGCGGCAAGGGCGAGCAGAAGACCCTGCGGCTCGTGGCGCGCCACGCCGACATCTGGCACAGCTTCGTGGGCCCCGAGGAGCTGCCGCACAAGCTCGACGTGCTGCAGAGCTGGGGCGAGAAGGAGGGACGCGACGTCTCGCGCATCGTCGTCTCCAGCGAGCTCGGGCACCGCGACGAGGCGCACGCCGACGCGCTGTACACCGCCGGCGCGCGCCTGTTCACGCTCGGCATCGCGGGCGACGACATCGACGTCGACCGCGTGCAGCGCTGGCTCGACTGGCGGGACGGCAAGAACTGATGCGCGCGCTCGCCGCGGCGGCCCTCGTTGTCGGAGTGCTCGCCCTCGCGGGGTGCGCGACGCCGCAGGGCGAGGGCGCCGGCGCGGGCGCCGACCGCACGGGCGAGGTCGGCGAGGTGCTGCCGCGCGACGTGCCGAGCGGCTGGACCGGGCCGATGCCCGACGGGCAGAGCGCGGGCCCGCTGGTGGGCTGGATCGATGACGAGCAGTTCGGCGTCATCACGATCGGATCGGGCAGCTGCTACCCGGAGGCCACGGCGATCGAGGCGACCGGCGACGCGTCGGCGCGTATCGACTTCGAGATGCCGCCGGCGGACGCGATCTGCACGGCCGACTTCTCGCCGACGACGCACGCCTTCACGCTGCCGCCGGCCGTCACGGAGTTCCCGGTCGCGCTCGAGCTCGCGTTCGGCGACGACGTGGTCGACGCGGAGCTGCCCGCCCGCTGACCCGGGCGTTGCGCTGGTCGCTTCATCGCCGCGGCCTGCGGCCGCACCGTTCAGCAACCGATGGGGTCGACCCGATCGGTTGCTGAACGCCAGGCCGCGGAGCGGCCGGAGATGAAGCGACCCCCGCGACCCGCCCGAGTGCCGCGAGGGCGCCCCGGCGTAGGCTGGGACCGTGACCGACACCTTCGTCTCCGAGCTGTTCGATCCGGACGCGTGGGACGCGGCCCCCGGTGCCGACGCCTACCGCGACATCACGGCGCACGTGTCGAAGGACGGCCGGATCGCCCGCATCGCGTTCGACCGGCCCGAGGTGCGCAACGCCTTCCGGCCGGGCACCGTCGACGAGCTGTACCGGGCGCTCGAGACCGCCCGCACCGACCCGCGGATCGGCGTCGTGCTGCTCACGGGCAACGGCCCCAGCCCGAAGGACGGCGGCTGGGCGTTCTGCTCGGGCGGCGACCAGCGCATCCGCGGGCGCGACGGCTACAAGTACTCCGACGACGACACGGCCGTGACCGATCCGGCCCGCGCCGGTCGCCTGCACATCCTCGAGGTGCAGCGGCTCATCCGGTTCATGCCCAAGGTCGTCATCTGCGTCGTGCCGGGCTGGGCCGCCGGGGGCGGGCACTCGCTGCACGCCGTGTGCGACCTCACGATCGCCTCGGCCGAGCACGGCCGGTTCAAGCAGACCGACGCGGACGTCGGATCGTTCGACGCCGGGTACGGATCAGCGTACTACGCGAAGCAGATCGGCCAGAAGCTCGCCCGCGAGGTGTTCTTCCTGGCCGAGGAGTACTCGGCGCAGCGCGCCTACGAGATGGGCGCCGTCAACCGCGTCGTCCCGCACGCCGAGCTCGAGCGCGAGGCGATCGCCATGGCGCGCACGATCCTCGGCAAGTCGCCCACTGCGATCCGCATGCTGAAGTACGCCTTCAACGCCGCCGACGACGGGATGGTCGGGCTGCAGCTGTTCGCCGGCGAGACGACGCGCCTCGCCTACGGCACCGACGAGGCCGTCGAGGGCCGCGACGCCTTCCTCGAGAAGCGCGACCCCGACTGGTCGGCCTTCCCCTACCACTACTGATGCCGGACGCGGCATGAAGCTCGAGCGGCTGGACACCGACGACCCGCGCGATGTGCTGCGGGCGCTGCGCGGTGCCGTGCTGGGCGCCGGGCCCGCGATCGCGCTCGGGCCGGCCGCCGGGCTGCCGCAGGAGGTGCCCGCCGGAACGGCGGTGGTCCTCACGACGTCCGGATCGACCGGGGTGCCGAAGTCCGTCGCGCTGTCGCGGTCCGCGCTCACCTCGTCCGCCCTCGCCACGGCCGCGCGGATCGGCGAGGGCCACTGGCTGCTGCCGCTCAGCGGCGGCTACATCGCCGGCGTGCAGGTGATGGTGCGCGCGCTCGTCGCGGGGCGCGACCCGGCGATCCTGGCCGGGCGCTTCTCGGCGCGGGCGTTCGCCCATGCCGCCTCCGGCATGCACTCGACGGAGCGCGGCGCGGCGGTGCCGACCTACACCTCGCTCGTGCCCGCGCAGCTGCAGACCCTCGTCGACGCCGCGGACGATCCGGATGTGCTGCGGGCGCTGCGCTCGTTCGAGACGATCCTCGTGGGCGGCCAGGCCCTGCCGCCGGCGCTGCGCGAGCGCGCTGCGGAGCGCGGGGCGCGGATCGTGCGCACGTACGGCTCGACCGAGACGAGCGGCGGATGCGTCTACGACGGCGTGCCTCTCGACGGCGTGCGCGTCGCGGTGGTCGACGGCGAGCTGCGGATCGCGGGACCAACCCTCGCCGACGGGTATGCCGGCGATCCCGAGCGGACCGCCGCGGCGTTCGCGTCGGACGGCGACGGCACGCGCTGGTACCGCACGGGCGACGCGGGATCCGTCGAGGACGGCGTCGTCCGGGTGACCGGCCGGATCGACAACGTCATCGTCTCGGGCGGCGTGAACGTCTCGCTCGACCGCGTCGAGCGCGTCGTCCACGCGGTGCCGGGCCTGGAGGGCGCCGTCGTGGTCGGCGGCCCGCACGAGCGCTGGGGCGAGACGCCCGTGCTCGTGCTCGAGGGGGACGGCGCGCCGGAGCTGCTCGCGCAGGCGCGCGCGGCCGCGGAGCGCGAGCTCGGCGCGCCCGCCCGCCCGGACCGGATCGTCGCCCTCCGCGAGATCCCGCGGCTGGACAGCGGCAAGCCCGATCGCCGCGCGATCACCCGGGCCGTGGCGCGCGCGTCGCAGGGCTGACACCGTCACGCGCGCGTCGTCTCGTGCAAGGGAGCGCGGCTCGCGCGCCGTAGAATCTCCCCTCGTGGCGAAGAGCAAGAGCGCGAGAGGTGTCAGCGGCAACCCGGCGAAGCGGGGGAGCGTCGTCGCGCCGCCGCCCAAGCCCGTCACGCTCGGCGACTGGATCGGCGCGGCCCGGCTGCGCACGCTGCCGCTCGGCATCGCGCCCGTCGTCGTCGGCACGGGCGCGGCGATCCTCGCCGATCCCGAGCACCTCTTCCACTGGGTCATCGCGCTCGCGTGCCTCGTCGTGGCGGTGGCCCTGCAGATCGGCGTGAACTTCGCCAACGACTACAGCGACGGCGTGCGCGGCACCGACGACCACCGGGTCGGTCCCACCCGGCTCACCGCGAGCCGCCGGGTGAAACCGCGCACGGTGCTCACCGTGGCGCTCGTCTTCTTCGCGATCGCCGCGCTCGCGGGCCTGGCGATCGTCATCCGCACGCAGCAGTGGTGGCTGATCGCCGTCGGTGCCGCCTGCATCGTCGCGGCGTGGTTCTACACGGGCGGCAAGCGCCCCTACGGCTACAACGCGCTCGGCGAGGTGTTCGTCTTCGTGTTCTTCGGGCTCGTCGCGACGCTCGGCACCACGTGGGTGCAGGCGCTGCGCCTGCCGCAGGAGGCGTGGGCGGGCGCCGTCGCCGTCGGGTTCCTCGCGTGCGCCGTGCTGCTGGCCAACAACCTGCGCGACATCGATCAGGACCGCGCCGCCGGCAAGCGCACCCTCACGGTGCTGATCGGCCGCCGCGCCACGCAGATCCTGTACACGGTGCTCGTGCTGCTCGCGCTCGGCATCGCGGCGTGGCTCGCGCTGTTCTACCCGATCGCGTGGCTGACGTTCTTCGTCGTGCTCATGCTGGGCCCCGCGATCCTCATCGTCTGGACCTACCGCACGCCGCGCGAGCTCGTCACGGCGCTGGGCCTGACGTCGTTCGGCACGCTCGTCTACGCGGTCTTCCTCTGCTGGGCGCTCGTCGGCTGACCGCCCGGAACCCGCGAGACAGCATCCCTGCGCCGAGACGGCGTGCGCACGCCACTGTCTCGGCGTGCAGATGCTGTCTCGCGGATCAGTCCTCGCGCTGGTCGCGGATCGCGGCCTCGTTCGCGGCGTCCTCGAGGGTGTCCTCCTCGGCGCGCGCGCTCGGGGCGCCCTTCGCGGCGCGGGCCTCGTAGATGCCCGTCGAGACATCGGCGAGCGGCTTCCGCAACAGCAGGATCGACAGGCTCAGGCCGATGATCGCCGCGAAGATCGCCGCCAGCCACCACAGGTCCTGGAACACCGGCAGCAGCATCATCAGGCCGAACGGCACGAGGAAGAAGGCCAGGCGCAGCACGGCGTAGAGGACGAATCTCACGGGGTCAGCCTACGTGCGGCTCGCTGAGCGTTCGCTTCCCGGCATTCCCCCGGTGCGGGCCGATTAGGCTGGATGAATGGCCCGCCTCATCGTCATCCTCGTGGTCGCGGCGGTCGTCTTCACCGTCTTCAGCGTGATCGACTGCGCCGTGCAGCCGGCGACCCGGCACCGCGGCGTGTCGAAGGGGTGGTGGATCGTCATCACGTGCGTGCCCGTCGTCGGCGGCCTGCTGTGGTTCCTCATCGGCCGCGGCCGGGGTCTCGACGCGCGCCGCGCCCGCGGACCCGTCGCCCCGGATGACGATCCCGCCTTCCTCGGCAGCCTCGGATCCGCCGCCGACCAGGACGAGCGCATCCGCCGCCTCGAGGAGGAGCTCGCCAAGCTCGACGACGAGGACGATGCCGAGGACGGCGCGGGCGACGAGCCGAAGCAGGCGGGGCCCGACGACACGCCGGGCGACGACGGCGTCGGCGGCAGCCGCGGCGCCATCGGATGAGCGGCGCGGCGGCATGAGCGGCGACGCGTCGCGCTCCGCCGCGACCGACGCGGCCTGCGCCCTGCTGGACGAGCTCGTCCGGCGCGGGCTGCGGCACGTGGTCGTCAGCCCCGGCTCGCGCTCGCAGGCCCTCGCGCTGGCCGCCGCCGAGCTGGAGCGGCAGGGGCGCATCCGCCTGCACGTGCGCATCGACGAGCGCGTCGCGGGCTTCCTCGCGCTCGGCATCGGACGCGAGACGGGCATGCCCGCCGCCGTGATCTGCACCTCGGGCACCGCCGTGGCCAACCTGCTGCCCGCCGCGCTCGAGGCGCACCACTCCGGCGTGCCGCTGCTGCTGCTCACGGCCGACCGTCCGCCCGAGCTGCGCGGCATCGGCGCGAACCAGACGACGACGCAGCCGGGCATCTTCGGGTCGGCGGTGGGGCTGTCGACGGACGTGCCCGTGCCGCGGGGCGATGCCGGCGAGGAGGCGAGGTTCCGCCGGATCGCGCACGCCGCTCTCGACGCCGCCGCGGGGCACGTCGAGTATCCGTCTTCGGCCGCGCACCGGGCGCGCCGCGCGCCGCGACCCGGGCGCCACATCCCGGGCCCGGCGCACCTGAACCTGCCGTTCCGTGAGCCCCTCGCGGGGGAGCTGCCGGCCTGGTTCACGGATCCCGGATCGTCGCGCGCGGACCGGGTGACGGATCCCGCGGTGGGCGCCGAGGAGGCGCCGCTGCCGGGCCGGCCCCGCGTGATCCACGACACCCTCACGCTGCCGCGCGGCCCTCGCACCGTGGTGGTGGCCGGTGCCGACGCGGGGCCGGAGGCCGAGGAGCTCGCGCACCGGGGCGGCTGGCCGCTCATCGCGGAGGTCGTCAGCGGCGCGCGCTTCGGCCGCCACCTCGTGCACGGCTATCGCGAGGCGCTGCGCAATGCGGCGCTCGGCAGCGCGATCGAGCGCGTGGCGGTGCTGGGCCACCCCACCCTCGCGCGCGAGACGGCGGCGCTGCTGAGCCGCGAGGACGTGGAGGTGATCGCCGCGCGCTCGGGCGGCGAGGCGCTCGACCTCAACGGGCGCACGGTCGAGGCGGGGCGGCTCGAGGTCGGGCCTGGCGAGACCGACCGCGCGTGGCTCGGCGGGTGGATGCGGCACGCGCGCGACCACCGCGTCGACCTCTCCGCCGAGGCGCCGGATCTGGAGGGGCTGCGCTCCACCGATCCGCGCGAGCGCCTGAGCGCCGTGGACGCCGAGCTGCGCGCCGTGCGCCGGCCCCTCGACCGCGCGCTGCTCGTCGACGCCGTGTGGGCCGCGACGTGGCCGCACGACCGGCTCGTGTTCGGATCGTCGCGCCTCGTGCGCGTGGCCGACGAGATCCTGCCAGGCAAGCGGATCCGCGTGCACGCGAACCGCGGGCTGGCGGGGATCGACGGCACGGTCGCGACGGGCATCGGCGTCGCGCTGGCGGCGCAGGACGCGGGCGCGACGGGCGTGACCCGCGTGCTGCTGGGCGACCTCGCGCTGCTGCACGACGCCGGCGCGCTGCTGCGGGCCCCGGGCGAGGAGAGCCCGCGCCTCCAGGTGATCGTCGGCAACGACGGCGGCGGCACGATCTTCGACGGCCTCGAGGTGGCCCGCGCAGCCGGCGCCGAGGCGATGACGCGCGTGCAGTACACGCCGCACGACGCCGACCTCGCCGCGCTCGCCGCCGCGTACGGCTGGGAGCACACGCGCGTCACGACGCGCGCCGCGCTCGATCAGGCGCTGCTCGCGCCCCTGACGGCGCCGCGCCTCATCGAGGTGCCGCTGGAGCGCTGACCGGCGGCCGCCGCGATCCGGTCCGCCGCCCGATCCGATCCGCCCGTCCCGATCCGCCCGCCCATCCGTCCCGCCCTCGATCCGTCCCCGCCGATCCGGCAGGATGGCCCCCATGGTCGCGAAGAGCCAGGCGAAGTGGACGACGGACGCGCGCGAGGCGCTGCGGGCGGGAGGAGGGTTCTCGCTCGCGGCGGTCGATCCGCGCTCGACGCCGGGGTACGAGGGCGACAAGGTCGACGGGATCGCGGATCTCGCGGCGGGCCTGGAGCAGCTGAGCGAGTACCAGGAGCGGCTGTACGCCGCCAGCCGCGGCGGCACCTCGCGCGACGCGGTGCTGCTCGTGCTGCAGGCGATGGACTCCGCGGGCAAGGGCGGCATCGTGCGCCACGTGATGGGCGGCGTGGATCCGCAGGGCATCGAGCTGGCGGCGTTCAAGGCGCCCACCGCGCAGGAGCGCGCGCACGACTTCCTGTGGCGCGTGGAGCGGCGCGTGCCGGCGCCGGGCATGATCGGCGTCTTCGACCGCTCGCACTACGAGGACGTGCTCATCGGCCGGGTGCGCGAGCTCGCGCCGCCCGACGAGATCGAGCGGCGCTACGACGCCATCGTCGACTTCGAGCGCCGGCTCGCGGCCTCGGGCACGCGCGTGGTCAAGGTGATGCTGCACCTGTCGTACGAGGAGCAGGGCGAGCGGCTCATGAAGCGGCTCGAGCGCCGCGACAAGCACTGGAAGTACAGCCCCGGCGACGTCGACGAGCGCGTGCTCTGGCCGCGCTACCAGGAGGCCTACGAGACCGCGATCGCGCGCACGTCGACCGACGAGGCGCCCTGGTACGTCGTGCCCGCCGATCGCAAGTGGTACGCGCGCCTGGCGGTGCAGGAGCTGCTGCTCGAGACCCTCGAGGACATCGACCCGCGCTGGCCCGCCGCGACCTTCGACGTCGCCGCGGAGAAGGCGCGGCTGCGCGCGACGTTCCGGGCCTGATCCGGATCGCCGGGCGTTCGGGGTCCCGCGGCCGGATCCGCCGGGGCGACCGGGCGGTGTCGCATCCGCCGGTGCGGGGCGGCCGTCGCGCGCACGAGAGAATGAGGGCATGACCGATTCCCCTCGCGTGGTGTTCGCCCCCGACAGCTTCAAGGGATCCCTCGCGGCGGCAGGCGTCGCCCGCGCGCTCGCCGAAGGGTGGCCGGGCGCCGAGGCCGTGGCGCGGCCGATGGCCGACGGCGGCGAGGGCACGCTCGACGCGTTCGCGACGGCGGTGCCCGGCTCGCGCCGCACGCCCGTGCGCGTGACGGGACCGCTGGGCTTCGGCATCGACGCGGCGTGGCTGTGGCTGCCGCCCACCGACGACGCGCCGCAGGGCACGGGCGTCGTGGAGCTGGCCTCGACTTCGGGCATCGAGCTGCTGGGCGACGCGCGCCGGCCATGGGACGCCTCGACCCTCGGCTTCGGCCAGGCGATCGCGGCGGCGCTGGATCACGGCGTCTCTCGCCTCGTGCTCGGCATCGGCTCGAGCGCCTCGACTGACGGCGGGGCCGGGCTGCTCACGGCGCTGGGCGCGCGCTTCACGAACGACTTCGGCGCGTCGATCGCGCCGGGCGCCGCGGGGCTCGAGGAGGTCGCGGCGGCCGACCTCACGCGCCTGCGGCCCCTGCCCGAGGGCGGCGTGCAGGTGCTGAGCGACGTGACCAACCCGCTGCTCGGCCCCGCGGGCGCGGCGGCCGTGTTCGGCCCGCAGAAGGGCGTGGACGACGTGACGCGGGCCGAGGCCGCGCTCGCGCGCTTCGCCGACGTGCTGGGCCGCACCGCCGGCGAGTCGCTGCCGGTGACGAGCGTTATCTGGGTGTTGTCAAGGGGGTGAAGCTAGATTGTGCGGGAGTGGCATGTAATCGACGTCAGCTACTGGCAGGCGAGCTCGTACCCGCTCTGCTTGGCGATGGGGCGGTAGGTGGCGCCTGGATGGAGTCGGGTAGCGACCTCAAGAGCGCTGCCCCACTCGTCTGGTGTGCCTCCGGCTATCCGGTCGATAAGGATGCAGTCCGGGGCGGGGTTGGAGTTTCCGAGCCAGTAGACGTCGTGGTCGTCGACGAGGTATGACATGAGGCCAATGTCGCTCTCAACCGAGGAGCCAGCAGGAATCGCCTCAAGGATTGTGGTCGCTGCGTCAGCCCGGTCGGGCTGATCCCACGAGTTGGGTGCGAGAAGCGACCATAGCGGGAGTGTGGGTAGGAGCACTGTTGCTGCTGTGACGGCGATCGCGGCGCCGTGGCGGCTGTAGCTGCGAAGCCAGGTCCACCGGGAGGTGGGTCCGCGGTTGATGGCATCCAGGAGTGCGACGAACACGATCGGCATGAGGACGGCGCTGTAATGCCAGCTTGGCCCCCAGTAGCCATGGTTGCTTGAGAGGAAACGCCACGCGAGGGTCGGCAGGAGGACGAGCGCGATCGGTGACCGGAGGATGAGCCCGCCGCTGATCACCAGGATCAGGGCGAGCGTGAGCCCTTTCGATGGGTGGAAGAGCCCGCCAGGGTCGGCAAGGAGTGTCAGCGGGTTGGCGTTGCTCGCGTACGCCCAGGAACCTTGGGGGTTAAGGAGTGGGAGCACGATGAACACCGCGATCGCGAACCAGCCCACGCCCCAGACCGCGAGCCAGAGCCCAAGCGGCTTGCGCGAGCGGTAAGCGACAAGCAGACCGATGATCGCGACGGTGAGGCCGAGGTCTTCCTTGACGAAGACCAGGGGGGCCGCCCACAGCACGGTAGCGATATCGCGGCGCTCGAGCAGCGCGCTGAGCGAACAGGTCAGCAGGGGGACCGCGAGGGCGATCTCGTGGAACTGTGCTTCGGCGGCATATTGCAAACCCCAGCTGAAGCCGAACGCGAGGCCGAGGAGGACGCCGCCCGCGACGGAGCCAAGGCTGCGGCTCGCGGTGCGGGTGAAAATCGCGGCAGCGACCGCGAAACACACCGCTTGAACGGCGAGCAGTGTGAACGCGTGGGGCGCGATCGCGTAGACGGGTGCGATCAGAGCGAGGAGGGGGTGGAAGTGATCGCCGAGGAGGTTGTATCCGTCGCCTTTGATGTTCACGATGGGCGGTTGCATCCGGGCGTAGTTGTCGAGCAGCTGGGCGAAGATGCTCAGGTCCCAGGACTTCACGGTGAACTGCGACCACTGCCATGCTGCGTAGACAACGTATGTCGTCGCGACGATCACCCCGACGACGCACGGCGCTATCCATCCCGTGCGAGTGCGCCGATCGGGCAGCCGCGGCGCCGTGGGCAGCGCCCGGATCGGGGTGATTGTCACCGGGGTGGCTCCAGGCCGAGATCGCTGCACGCCACGCCATCCTCCTCCGGGAATACTGCGAGCGTCCCGTCACGCTGTGAGCAGACAAACAGCTCGGGCACGGGATGGATCCGCCCATCGTTGGGGGGCGGTCCGTCGTTCTCACCACCGAGTACGCCGATACGCCATACGGACTCACACAAGTCGATGGCGCGGGCAACCCGGTCGTCTCCGACCGGCGACGGATCGCCGACCTGCTGCGCGCGGCTCTGCAACGAGGGCGACTCATAGCAGTACGCGGAGTTGTGCCGCAGCTCCGCGGATGCAAGAGCGATCAGCGCCCCACCCGTGGTGGCAGCGACGAGCACACCGGCGCCGATGAAGATGCTGACCCGCTTGCGAGACCGGCTCCGGTTGCTGCGTCGCCGGACCTCGCGCATCAGGTTGTCGCGCATCCGGTCGTAGTTCGGCTCGTCAATAGTCATTGGTCTATCTGCTTCCTCAACGCTCCGCGCACCCGGGACAGGCGGTTCCGCACAGCCGAGTGACTGGTGCGGAGCTGGTACGCGGCCTGCTTGTAGCTGAGTCCCTCGACAACGCAGAGCCGAAATACGTCCTGGTCGATCTGCGGAAGGGCCGCAACGATCCTTCCGACCTGTTCGAGTTCCATGTTCCGCGCTGCTTCGGCGTCCACCTCGCGCGGGGAGGCGAGATCGTCTTCACTCAGCGCAGTCGTGACCCGCTGCGTCAGACGCCTACTTGCCCGCTGAACGTTGAGGGCAAGGTAGTTCGCAGTGGTCAGCAACCACGGCAGGCAAGATGTGCCGGCCAGGTCAATACGACGGCACTTGCGCCACAACAGCAGAAACGCGTCTTGGGTCACTTCCTCGGCGTCCGACGCGGAGTCAACCTTGCTCCGCGCGAGCAGATACACCGCCCGGACGTGGCGGTCATGAAGTTCGCTCAGAGCGGTGTCGTCTCCATCGCGCAGTCTCCGCAACAGTGGCACATCGTCCTCGACATCATCAGCCGAGGCGAGATCCTGCCGATCCCGGGACGCGCGCGCGGGCTCCGCCACCTGCGACTCCCTCCGACACACGACTCTTCTCGTACCCCATGTTCCCCCACCGTGTGGGTCGGCCGGGGCGACTGTCCGTTCGGACCAAAGGGTCTCAGTATTCGTCGAGGTCTGGCGTGTGAGCAGCGATCGTCGCAAGGCTCTGAACGAAGATCGTCGATCCGAAGGGAACAGACCAACATCATGAAACGTCCACTCGCCGCCCTCGCCGCATCGTTGCTCATGATCGGAGCCGCCGCCATCACGGCGCCCGCGGCAACTGCCGACACCATCGACCGCACTCAGAGCTGTTGGCAGGAGCTCGACACCGGGAAGTCCCTGTGCGTCGACGCCGACGCCAACCTTGCAGACGCCGTGTACGAGGCATACGGCATCGTCCTGTCCACGCCCGACGGGGCGCTCGAAGTCAGCGACGAACTCGTCAACGACTCCAGCAGTGCTCGCTCCGATGTCGCGCCGCTGGCAAGCACCGTGATCGGCATCTTCTACGAGCACAACAACTACGGCGGTGCCTCGTACGCAGCGAGCGTCACCCAAAACGGCTGCTACGGCTATGCCCACGGCTACACGAGCCTCGCCGGGATCGGCTGGGACAACCGGATCACATCGTTCCGGTCGTACTCGAACTGCAAGACCGCGATCTTCGAGAACACCAACTACGGCGGCGCGTCCTACGGTTACTACGTGAACTCCAGCAACGTCGGCGCCGCGATGAACGACCGCGCCTCGTCGATCCGTTGGGCAGCGTGACCCACACCGCCGCGAGGGCGACGACCGTGCACCCTCGCGTCATCGCCGCGGTTGCCGCGATCCTGTTCGTCATCGCGTCCGTGTGGGCGGGGCTTCCCGCCAACGCGACCGTAGGTGATGACCCTCTGAGTGGCTTCACACAGGCTGAGCGGGATCTGTTCGAGTCCGGTGAGCCGACAATCCTGACGGTGGACCCCGCAACCGGCGAGTTCGTGGCGATTGATGCCGCGACGTCGCTAGTGCAACCGTTCGGCGTGGTGCCGAACTGCAGCGGTGACCGGGCCTGCTGGCAGGGCTACCTGTCACCACACCTGTGGTACGGATTCGACGGTACCGGCGCCAGCGGAACCTGGCCCAACCGGGGCAACTTCAAGAGCAACAACTATCGAGCGAAGCTCTGCTGGTCCTACGCAGGCAACAACCCCTGCATGTCTGGATACAGCGGCCTCAACCAGACAATCACCTTCGGGACTGAAGTGACGGGGAAGAGCGTCGCGCTCACCCGATAGCCGAGCCAGTGACGGCGGAGCGGGACACCATCGCAAGGGGGTGTCCCGCTCCGCCGTTTCCTCATCGGTCACTGAATCGGATGCTGGTGACGTTGGCTGGCTGCCCCATGAGTTCGCGGATGGCGGTGCGTTCCACCGCGAGATCGTCCTCCAGGCTGCGGACTTGTTCGCGCAGTTGGGAAACGGTGCGGAGCAGGTCGGCGTTCTGGGCGAGGAGTCGTTCAATCTCCTGGCCGCGGTGCTCGTATAGCTGCCGCAGTCGCTTCTCGTCCCGGATCTCGATTTGCGCGGCGAGGCCGGCGTCGAGCTTCCGGTTCAGCTCGCGCGCTTCACCCTTGAGTCGTTTGATCGTGTTCTGCGCGCTCACCAGGTCCGCGGCGCGGGCCGCGTGGAGGGGGCGGTCGCCTGCGGATGGATGTCGTTCCTGATGCCGACGTAGGCCCTCCATGAGATCGGGACGGCTGTAGAGGAACTGCCGGCTCACGCCGGCCGCGGCCGCGAGAGTCGAGACCGTGAGCGCCTGGCCGTGGGCTGCGGCCGCGTGCAGAGTCGCGGCGACATCACGGTGCTTGCGGGCGCTGGCCTCGGCCCGCGCCTGGGCCAACGCAGCGGAGTTTCCTCGGGGTGGGGTGGGCGTCGTCGTCGTCATATCTCCCTCAGCTCGATGTGTTTCCCGGCGAGGGCAGCGCTGCGGGCGCGTCTCATCACCTCGGACATGGTGGAGATCTCACGCCGCTGGTCCTGTGGGAGCTGTTCGAGGCGTTCCCGCATGGTGGTGAGCACCTTCTCGTAGTCGGCGATCAGGCCGCGCTGCGCGTCCAGCAAGTAGCCGGCGGTGTCGGAGGCCTCCGCGATCCGCAACTGCGACTTCAGCTTCACGATCTCCTTCTCGATCTCTGGGATGTGTGAAGGGTTGGGGCGGAAGAACCCACAGCCCGCGCACTGATACCGCAGCTGACACGCGGTGCCGCCGGCGGCGACATTGCTCGGTTCCGCGCAGTCGCCGTAAGGGACCGGTGTGATCTTCAGCTGCATCCGCCCGTTCGCGATGCCGACCTGTCGGCCGTGACGATCGTGCGCGAGCGGGGCGAGCGTGTTGACGGCCTTCCGGCGACGTTTCGAACTGACCTGGTAGTAGCCCATCGTGGTGCTCAACGAGACGTGGTCCATGAGCTGCCGCAACACGTCCGGGTCTGTCCCGTTGTCCGCGTGACGTTGCGCGTAGGCGCGGCGGAAGTCGTAGGGCTGCACCGTGGTCAGGTCGAAGTCGACCGGATGCCCGTCAGCGTCCGTCACCGGCCCGGGGACCTGGGGAAGGTTCGCTGCGAACTTGTGCAGGATCTTGCCCAGGTAGCGTTCCCCGATCGGAGGGATGTTCTCGTCCTGCAGCCGGCGCCTCCCGCTCGGGAACAGGTACGACGATCTGATGCCGCGCTCGGTGCGGATGCGCTCCCACCGCCGGATCGATTCGACGACAGGTGTCTCGACGGGGAGTTCCTTGGTCGCGCCGCCGGTCTTGTGCGCCGTGTAACGCAGCAGCCACCCGCCGTGCCGATCCTGAACGAGACAGTCCGTCCGCAGCGTCGCGATCTCTGCCGGCCGGCGGCCGGTCTCCATCAGCAGCTCGAGCACGCACCGATACATGTCGGAATGCCGACCGATGTCGAGCCGGCCAGTATGGCTTCGCAGATGGGCGACGACAGCGGCAGGAGTCACCCGATCGCTTTCGACCTTCTGGTCGCCTTTCCCGCGCAAGGTGCGGCGTTTCTGCGCGGCGTAGTTCTGCGCGAAGCTCTCCGGGATCTCATCCCAAACGCCAAACCGTCGTGCCAGCCGGCAGAGCTCCCACCAGACCGAGTAGGTGAACTTGATCCCCTGCGCCGACCAGCGCTGCTCGAACCGTGCGATGATCGCCGCCATGTCCTCGTAGGACAGTCGCGTCGGATCCATGCCCGCGTCGGAGCGGCGATCGGCCATCACCTGGGATGCCTCGGCGCAGACGTCGAAGCACTTCCGGACCGCCCCACGCGGTTCCAACGTCGCACCCAGCCAGGTGCGGAACGCCGACGCCAGCCACGGCTGCGTGAGCTGTCGAACATCCAGCGGGGTGCCACCGAGATCCGGGTTCCGTGCCGACTGGGTCTCTCGCAGCGGGAGGTCCTGGAGGAAGATCAGGTCGCCTTGGAGCGAGTCGTATCCCTCGAACCGGCGGTGCGCCTTCTCCAGCAGCAGCATGCCAACCGCCCGCAGCCCCTTCAGGCGGATGGAGTGCTCGTGCGACCGGAAGCACTCCAGCAGATCGGTGTGCGGGTCGGCGGCGATGTCGTTGATGAACGGTCGCAGCTTGCTGATCATCACCCGACCCACGCCGCGATCGGCATACTGCTGGATGACGAACAGCAGCTCCGTGCGCAACGGCTCACTCAGCGACCCGAGCGCGAGCTGGTGACGCTCCAGCACCACGTTCGAGCCCATGAAGTCCTCGATCGTGAGGGCAGGCTGCTTGCGGCGCGCCGCCCGCAGCCCGGAGTCGTGATAGTCGCAGAGGCCGCTGCTGATGCTGTGTGACAGGATCCTGCCGCACGACGCAATTGGGCACGGGACTGACGGGAATACGAACTTCCCCACCCGATCGGCGACGAATGCGTCCAGCCGGTGATCGGTGAGCGCGGCTTCCGCCTGCTTGCAGCGTTTCGCGAACAGGTCGTAGTGCGTGGGGCAAAGACCCCGCGTGGTCATCGCCCGCCCGCAGCGGACGCCCGCCTCATCGGATATGCCGCAGAGCTCGAAGCCGCGAGTCGTCCTCCTCGCCTCCAAGCTCACCTTCGGGTGGGTGCGGGCATACTCCTCAACGCTCACGCCGGCATGTCTGGCCCGCCGCTGGCATGGCGGGCAGTAGTCGACGCGCGAAGCGGGATTCGCGCAGCCAGGCCGCTGACAGGCACGGAAATCGTTGAGCTCGTTGAACGGATCGACCGTGAGGATCCCGGTCACTGCGTCCCACGCGCCAACAGCCCACTCCTCGTTCAGCATCCCCGCCAGGAACTCCCGCCAACCGCCGCCAGACTTGCTGCCTGCTGCCTCCGCGGTATCGACGATGAGCGTCACGAGCGGTCCTCCGAATACATCGTCGTGCGTGCGACCGCAGCGCGCAGCGCCTCGTCGCTGGCGTGCGTGTAGATGAGCGTCGACGCCAACGATCGGTGCCCGAGCAGCACCCGCACGACATCAAGCTCCACCGCCTGCCCCTCCAGCCCGCGCAACCAGATCGTCGCGCGCGTATGCCGCAGCAGATGTGGCCGCACGTAGAACCCCAGCCGGTCCGACCACCGACGGAACAGGTCCACCACCGTCGCGTAGGTCAACGCCCGGCCCGCCGTCGGGCCCTCCAGTGCAACAATCGCGTTCGGGCTCCCGTCGTCCCCGAGCAGCCTCAGCCGCTCCGACAACGCCTCCTGATACGACAACGCCAGCTCCGCCGGCACCGGGACACTCCGCAGAGATTTCGCCCGCGCGCCGTTGACGGAACGGTTCCGCACGACATGCAGATGAGGCCCGCGGAGCCGGCAGCCGTGCGCACTGTTGTCGGCGAGCAAATGCAGATCCTGCCGAAACAGCGACAGTACTTCGCCGACCCGCAGCCCGGTGAAGTAGAGCAGATCCACCAGGAAACGGTCCCGCGGACGTAACTGCAACTCGAGCAGAGCCCGCCGCTCGGCTTCATCCGACAACCACAGCGGCGCCTTCTCCACGTGCACCGCCCGGACCTTCAACGATCTCGTCATCACGCTCCGAATCCGACCGTGTTCACCGCCACGCGCACCCGGGCGCACCACCTGATCCTCCGTCAGCTGCACGACCAGGTCCCTGGGCACGAGATCCTCAAGCGCGGCCCACCTGTAGAACTCGACCAGCGCGACCAACCACGCGGCGACCGTCGCGGGCTCGCGAGGCGTGGCGATCGCGGAGCCCCGCGAGACCGGCGTCACCAACAGGTGGTTCTTCCACTGCACCAGCGTTGAAGTCCTCACCTGCGTCCAATGCAGGCCCTGAGCCGGAAGCCAACTCAAGAAGCCCGCCAAACGGAGACCGTAGTTCCGCACCGTGTTCGGAGACGCGCCCGACTCAGAAAGAGAACGCAGCCAATCACACGCACCGGGATGAATCACGCCCCGCGTCCGATCGAACACCACCCCCGCATCGACCCCGGAGAAAGACGGCACCCAGCGGAAGGCGAACACCCCAAGGTCACTCATGATCGCGCCGTAGCGACCGTCACTGACACTCCTGCGGGCGTGTCCAACCAAGGACGATCTGCATCCGACGCTGACAACCACTTACAACCACACATGACTACAGATAACGGCCGCGCGCCACGCCGATCCCGCCGCGCCGGGCGCCGGGGCGGCGGGCGGAGCGGGGTACGGGCTGCTCGCCTGGGGCGCGGAGCTCGTGCCCGGGGCGGTGCGGATCGCGGAGCTCACCGGGCTGCGCGAGGCGATCGCGGGCGCGGATCTCGTGGTGACGGGCGAGGGATCGTTCGACGGGCAGTCGGCGGCGGGCAAGGCGCCCGCGCACGTCGCGGAGCTCGCGCGCGAGGCGGGCGTGCCCGTGGCGCTCGTGGCGGGCCGGATCGCGCCCGACGCCGACGTCTCGGCCTTCGTCCGCGCCGTCTCGCTCACCGAGCTCGCCGGATCGGGCGAGGCCGCGATCGCCGATCCGGAGCGCTGGCTGCGCGAGGCGGGCGCCGCGCTGGCGCGCTGATCGGCCCGAGACGGACGTCGGCCCGCCGGGGTACCGTGGCGGCATGACGACGGAGTCGACGTTCGCACCGGAGTACCTCGCGGCCGCCCGCGAGTGGTTCGAGGAGGTGCTGCAGGCCGCGCGCGCCGTGCACGCGATCGGGGAGCGCGGGGCGGCCGAGGGGATCCTGCTCGCGTTGGATCGCTGGCTCCTCGCGCGGGACGTCTCGTCGGGCCCCTCGGCGGAGCTGGCGATGGTCGTGCAGGCGATCCTCGGCGACGACGTGATGCGTCCCTTCGGCCCCTACGACCCCGCGACCTCCGTGCTCGGCAACCCGGTGGGGGCGCACATCACCCTCACCTTCGACGACGCGGCGGCCCTGGGTCGCGCCGTCTTCGCCCAGCTCGACCCCTGACGACGCCTTGCACTGGTCGCTTCATCTCCGCGGCTTCGCCGCTCCGTTCAGCAGCCGGTGAGGTGCAACCGATCGGTTGAACCGACGAGCAACCGAAGGGTGCAACCGATCGGCTCAACCGGTGAGCAAGCCGAAGCGCAACCGATCACTGTGCGAGCGAAGCGAGCGTGGGGGCGCTCATGCGCCCGCCCCGCGGCGCGAAGCGCCGCCTCGTCGGCGCGGGAGCGCCGACGCGAGCACGCGAGCGGCACCCGCGCAGCGGGTGCCCGAGCGCGCGCAGATCCAAATGAACTAAGCCAGCGCATCCACGATCGGGCGGAACTTCACCCGCGTCTCGAGCAGCTCGGCCTCCGGCACGCTGCCCTCGACGATCCCGCCGCCCGCGTGCGCCGTGACGGCGCGGGTGGCGCCCTCGACGGGGCCGAACTGGGCGCAGCGCAGCGCGATGGCCCATTCGCCGTCGCCGTCCCCGTCGATCCAGCCCGCGGGGCCGGCGTAGCGGCCGCGGTCGAACGGCTCGAGGCGACGGATCGCGGCGACGGCCGCGTCGGTCGGGGTGCCGGCCACGGCGGCGGTCGGGTGCAGGGCGCGCACCATGTCGAGCGCGGTCGATCCGTTCGAGAGGGTGCCCTCGACGTCGGTCGCGAGGTGCCACAGGTTGGGCAGGCGCAGCATGAACGGCTGCTCGGCGGCGGCCAGGGCCGAGGTGTGCGGCCGCAGCGAGCGCAGCACGCTCTGCACGGCGTAGTCGTGCTCGGCGTTGTCCTTGTCGCTCGAGGCGAGCTCGGCGGTGATGGCCGCGTCCTCGTCGGCGTCGGCGCCGCGCGGCCGCGTGCCGGCCAGCACGCGGGCGGTCACCGTGCCGCGGCGGACCGTCACGAGCGTCTCGGGGCTGGCCCCGATGATCCCGTCGATGGCGAAGGCCCACGTGTCGGGGTACCCGGAGGCGAGGGCGCGCACGAGGCGGCGCAGGTCGGCGCCGGCCGGCACGGTGCCCGAGATGTCACGCGCGACGACCACCTTGCTGAGCTCGCCCGCGCGGATGGCGTCGAGCGCGGCCCGCACGGCGGCGCCGTGTGCCTCGGGATCCATCGCGCCGGGGCCGAGGGTCGCCGACCACTGCCCGCCGTACTCGCGCGGTTCCGCATCCGGCGCGGATCCGCCGAGTCGGTCGATCCGCGTCATCCACGCGCGACCGTCGCGGCGCCCGATCACCGTGGAGGGCACGACGAGCGTGCTCGGCGCCGCCGAGGCCTCGTCGAAGGCGAACGCGCCGAAGCCGACCAGGCCGGTGCCGGGAAGGCGCACCTCGTCGTCGACGTCGGTGGCCTGCGCGATCGCGCGCCACACGTCGGCGAGGGCGTCGAGTCGGCCGTCCTCTCCCACGTCGAGCCGCAGCACCTCGGGGCCGGCGCCGATGAGGCCGTCGCCGCGCCGCAGCCACGCGATCGGATCGGACGCCGACGCGTAGCGGAGTGGATCGTCGACGGGATCGATCTCGCGGGTCGTGGCGACGAGTCGCGGCAGCGAGATCGGATCGGACACCCCACAAGCGTACGCCGCGGCGGCTCCCACGCTCCGCGGGCGGCGCTCGGACGGGCTCCCCAGGAAGCACCCGCCTAGACTCGATCGGGTGAGCACCGAGCCCAATCGCGCCGATCTCGGCAAGGACCCGACGCGCGTCAGCCGGATGTTCGACCAGGTCGCCGCGAGGTACGACCTCACGAACATCGCGATGACCTTCGGGCTCGACGGGCTGTGGCGCGAGGCGACCACCCGCGCGGTCGACCCGCAGCCGGGGGAGCGGATCCTCGATCTCGCCGCCGGCACGTGCCGCTCGTCGGCCTCGCTGGCCCGCCGCGGCGCGCACGTGGTCGCCGCCGACTTCTCGCCCGGCATGCTCACCGAGGGGCGGCGGCGCTTCGGCGACGTGCGCAACCTCGAGTTCGTGCAGGCCGATGCCACCGCGCTGCCCTTCGACGACGACTCCTTCGACGCCGTCACGATGTCGTACGGGCTGCGCAACGTGAACCAGCCGCGGCAGGCGCTCGCCGAGCTGCTGCGCGTGACCAAGCCGGGCGGGCGCCTCGTCATCAACGAGTTCTCCACGCCGCCGAACCCCGTCTTCCGCGCGCTGTACCGCTTCTACGACGACCGCGTGCTGCCGCGCGTGGCCCGGCTGTTCGGCTCGAACGGCGAGGCGTACGACTACCTGAACGAGTCGATCCGCGCGTGGCCCGACCAGCAGACGCTGGCGGGATGGATCCGCGAGGACGGCTGGACCGACGTGGCCTACCGGAATCTCACCTTCGGGATCGTGGCACTGCACCGGGCGCGCAAGCCCGCTCCGACCGCCTGATCGCGGCTTGTAGGCTGGCAGGGTGACCCAGAGCCCCAGCGCGGCGGAGCGTTCGCGGATGGCGAGTCGCTTCGGACTGAGCGACCGCATCTTCGCGACCCCGGGCGCTCGCCGGCTGGTCGGCCGGATCGAGGAGGGGCTCGAGCGGGTCGAGACCGAGCTGTCGGAGGAGCTGCACTCCACCGACGCGCTCGTCGACGCCACGTCGCGCTACCTCTACGAGGCCGGCGGCAAGCGCGTGCGCCCGATGCTCGCGCTCCTGGCGGCGCAGCTCGGGGAGGGCGCGACGACCGAGGTCATCACGGCGGCCAAGGCACTCGAGCTCACGCACCTCGGATCGCTCTATCACGACGACGTCATGGACGGCGCGGACCGCCGCCGCGGCGTCGCGAGCGCGCACGAGGTGTGGGGCAACAGCATCGCGATCCTCACCGGCGACCTGCTCTTCTCGCGCGCGAGCGTGATGATGGCGCAGCTGGGCAAGCGCGCCATGGAGCTGCAGGCGCAGACCTTCGAGCGCCTCGTGCTGGGCCAGATGCACGAGACGATCGGCGCGCAGCCGGGCGACGAGCCCGTGGCCTTCTACATCCAGGTGCTCGCCGACAAGACCGGATCGCTCATCGCCGCGGCCGCGCAGGCGGGCGCCCTGTTCTCGGGGGCCGATGCGAGCTACCACGAGCCGTTGCGCCAGTTCGGCGAGAAGGTGGGCGTCTCGTTCCAGCTCATGGACGACGTCATCGACCTCTCGGCCGACCCCGCCGAGACCGGCAAGGTGCCTGGCACCGACCTGAGGGCGGGCGTGCCGACCATGCCGTACCTGCTGCTGGACGAGCTGGACGCCGCGCTGAAGGCCCGCATCGACGCGGGCGTGGAGCGGATCGCGGCGGGCGCCGACCCATCGGTGCTCGACGACGAGATCGCCGAGCTGCGCGACCACGAGGCCACGGCGCGCACGCGCGAGCTGGCCGAGTCGTGGACGCGCGAGGCGATCGCGCAGCTCGACGTGCTGCCGCGCGGCGGGGTGCGCGAGGCCCTCACCCGCTTCGCCGAATCGCTCGTCGACCGCAGCAGCTGACGTCGGGCGCGGCGTCCGCTCAGGAGCGGCGCGCGAGACTGGATGGCGCGCCCCACCGGACGTGCAAGGAGAGGAAACCATGACCAAGCTGAGGCTGGCCATCGTCGGCGCCGGACCCGCCGGCATCTACGCCGCGGACATCCTGCTCAAGACCGAGCGGAAGTTCGACGTCTCGATCGACCTCTTCGAGCACCTGCCGGCGCCCTACGGGCTCGTGCGCTACGGCGTCGCGCCGGACCACCCGCGCATCAAGGGCGTCATCAATGCCCTGCGGGAGGTGCTCGATCGCGGCGACATCCGCATCTTCGGCAACGTGCGCTTCGGCGAGGACATCGTGCTCGACGACCTGCAGCGGCACTACCACGCGGTGATCTTCGCCACGGGCGCCGTGCGCGACGCCGACCTCGACATCCCGGGCATCGACGCCGAGGGATCGTTCGGCGCCGCCGACTTCGTGAGCTGGTTCGACGGCCACCCCGACGTGCCCCGCACGTGGCCCCTCACCGCCGCGAGCGTGGGCGTGATCGGCAACGGCAACGTCGCGCTCGACATCAGCCGCATGCTGGCCAAGCACGCCGAGGACCTGCTGCCCACCGAGGTGCCGCAGAATGTCTACGAGATCCTCGAGGCCTCGCCCGTCACCGACGTGCACGTGTTCGGCCGCCGCGGGCCCGCGCAGGTGAAGTTCACGCCGCTCGAGCTGCGCGAGCTCGGCGAGCTGCGCGACGTCGACATGGTCGTGTACGACGAGGACTTCGACTACGACGACGCCTCGCGCGCCGCGATCGAGTCGAACAAGCAGGTCAAGGTCATCGACCGCGTGCTGCAGTCGTGGCGCCAGCGGCCCTCGGCCAACAACGCCGGCGGCACGGCGTCGCGCCGCCTCCACCTGCACTTCTGGGCGCGCCCCGTCGAGGTGAAGACCGACGCCGAGGGCCGCGTGGCCGCGCTCGTGTACGAGCGCACCCGCCCCGATGGGCAGGGCGGCGTGGAGGGCACGGGCGAGCTGCGCGAGGTGCCCATGGGGCAGCTCTACCGCGCCGTCGGCTACTTCGGATCGCCGCTGCCCGGCGTGCCGTTCGACGAGCGCCATGGCGTCATCCCGAACCACGAGGGCCAGGTGCTCGCGGCCGACTCGAACGAGCGCGTGCCCGGCATGTACGCCACGGGCTGGATCAAGCGCGGCCCCGTCGGCCTCATCGGGCACACGAAGTCCGACGCCATGGAGACCATCCAGCACCTCGTCAACGACCAGGGCTCGTGGTGGCAGCCGGAGGACCCCTCGGAGGAGGCGATCCCGGCCCTGCTGGCGGAGCGCGGCGTGCAGTGGACCGACCTGGAGGGCTGGCACCGCCTCGACGAGCACGAGATCGCGCTGGGCGAGCCGCACGGTCGCGCCCGCATCAAGGTCGTGCCCCGCGAGGACATGGTCCGCATCTCCCGCGGGGAGTAGCTTTTCTTTTTTGGATCTGCGCCGCTCGGGCACCCGCTGCGCGGGCGCCGCTCGCGTGCCCGCGCCGGCGCTCGCGCGCCGGCGAGGCGGCGCTTCGCGCCGCGGGGCGGCCACATCGGCGGCCGCACGCTCGCTTCGCTCGCACAGTGATCGGCTGCGCGGTGGCTTGGTCGGACCCGTCGTTTGGCCCGACCGGTTGCACCGCATCGGTTGCTGAACGGAGCGCCGAAGGCGCGGAGATGAAGCGACCACCGCAAGCGGGGCGGCCGCCTGCGGTCAGGGCTTGGGGATGGGCTGCAGGCGCGACAGCTGCGTGACGTGGCGCGGCTCGAGCTCGGCCAGCGTCGAGACACCCAGCAGCGCCATCGTCCGGACGATCTCGCTGCGCAGGATGTCGATCGCGCGATCCACGCCCGCGCGCCCGCCGGCCATGAGGCCGTAGAGGTAGGCGCGGCCGATGAGCGTGAACTTCGCGCCGAGGGCGATCGAGGCGACAATGTCGGCGCCGTTCATGATGCCGGTGTCGATCATCACGGTGGTGTCGCGGCCGACCTCCTTGACCACGTGCGGCAGGAGGTGGAACGGCACGGGGGCGCGGTCGAGCTGGCGGCCGCCGTGGTTGGAGAGGATGATGCCGTCCACGCCCAGGTCGACGAGGCGCTTGGCGTCGGCGACGTTCTGCACGCCCTTGATGACGATCTTCCCCGGCCAGATGCCGCGGATGACGTCGAGATCCTCATAGCTGATCGTCGGATCCATCGCCGCGTTCAGCAGCTCGCCCACGGTGCCGCCCGTCGACGACAGCGAGGCGAACTCCAGCTTGGGTGTCGTGAGGAAGTCGAACCACCACCACGGGCGGGGGATCGCGTTCACGATCGTGCCGAGCGTGAGCTGCGGCGGGATCGAGAAGCCGTTGCGCTTGTCGCGCAGGCGGGCGCCGGCGACCGGGGTGTCGACCGTGAACTGCAGCGTGTCGAAGCCGGCCTCGGCCGCGCGGCGCGCGAGGCCGTACGAGATCTCGCGGTCGCGCATGACGTACAGCTGGAACCAGTTGCGGCCGTGCGGGTTGGCGGCCTTCACGCCCTCGATCGAGGTGGTGCCGAGCGTCGAGAGGGTGAAGGGGATGCCCGCGGCCGCGGCGGCGCCCGCCCCGGCCGTCTCGCCCTCGGTCTGCATCAGGCGCGTGAAGCCCGTGGGCGCGATGCCGAAGGGCAGGGCCGACGGGCCGCCCAGGATCTCGGTGCTCGTGTCGACGTTCTCGGCCGGCCGCAGGATGTCGGGGTGGAACTCGATGTCCTCGAACGCCTGCCGCGCGCGGGCCAGCGACAGCTCGCCCTCGGCGGCGCCGTCGGTGTAGTCGAACGCCGCGGCGGGCGTGCGCCGCTTGGCGATCGCGCGCAGGTCGCCGATCGTGAGGGCGGCGTCGAGGCGGCGCGTGCGCGCGCTGAGCGTGGGCCGCTTGAACTTCATGAGCTCGAACACGTCGGCCGGGCGGGGGAACTGGCGGGTGACCATGGGCACTGCCTTCAGGGACGGGCGCGCGGCGCGTGGCGGCGCGGCTGGTGGGAGCGGGAGACGGTCTCGCGCAGGCTCTCGAGCGAGCCGGAGACGAGGCCCGCGGCGCGGGCCTGCACGAGGAGGTTACCAAGGGCCGTGGCCTCGACGGGGCCGGCGAGCACCTCGAGGCCGGAGCGGTCGGCGGTGCGCTGGCAGAGCAGTTCGTTGAGCGCGCCGCCGCCGACGATGTGGATCGTCTCGACGGCGACGCCCGACAGCTCGGAGGCCTTGCGCACGGCGTCGGCGAAGGCCTGCGCGAGGCTCTCGACGATCGAGCGTGCGAAGGCGGGCCGGTCCTGCGGCACGCGCAGGCCGCGCTCGCCGAGCCACTGCGCGATCCGCGCCGGCATGTCGCCGGGTGGCAGGAAGACCGGGTCGTTCGCGTCGAACACCGGCACCTCGGCGTCGACCTCGGCCGCCGCGCGCAGCAGGGCGGGCAGATCGACGGCGGCGCCGTCCTCGGCCTCCCACGCGCGCACCGACTCGCTCAGCAGCCACAGGCCCATCACGTTGTGCAGGAAGCGGACGCGGCCGTCCACGCCGCCCTCGTTCGTGAAGTTCGCCTCGCGCGCCGCGTCGGTGAGCACGGGCTGCTCGGTCTCCACACCCACGAGGCCCCACGTGCCGCACGAGATGTAGGCGGCGCGGTCGGCGCGCATCGGCACCGCGACGACGGCCGAGGCGGTGTCGTGCGATCCGACGGCGACGACGGGCGCGTCGCCGCCCACCTCCGCCGCCACGTGCGGCAGGAGCGAGCCGATGCGCGCGCCCGGATCGACGAGCTCCGGCAGGATCGCGGTCGGCACGCCGATCCGCTCCGCCAGCTCCGCATCCCACGCGCGCGTGCGCACGTCGAGCAGGCCGGTGGTCGAAGCGTTCGTGCGCTCGGCCGTCTTCTCGCCCGTCAGCAGCCACGCGAACAGGTCGGGCACGAGGAGCAGGCCGTCGGCGAGCCCGAGCAGGCCCGCCTCGCGCTCGCACGCCAGCTGGTACAGCGTGTTGAACGGCAGGAACTGCAGGCCGTTGCGGCGGTAGAGCTCCTCGAACGGCACGGCGGCGTGCACGAGCTCCACGCCGCGGGCCGTGCGCTCGTCGCGGTAGTGGAACGGCGTGCCGAGCATGCGGTCGCCCCGCATGAGCGCGTAGTCCACGGCCCACGAGTCCACGCCGATCGAGCGGATCTGCGGCTCGGCCGCGAACGCCGCGCCCAGTCCGTCGAGCGCGCCGCGGTACAGCGCGATGAGGTCCCAGTGCAGCCCGCTGGGGGTGCGCACGGGCGCGTTCGGGAACCGCCCGACGGTCTCCATGGCGATGGATCCGCCGTCGAAGCGCCCCACGATCACGCGCCCGCTCGTCGCCCCGAGGTCGACCGCCGCGACGGCACCCGATCCGCTCACGACGGTTCCCCGGCTGCACAACGAAGGAGATCCGTGGTCGCCCTAGTGTCCGGGCGGCGGGAAACCGCGGACGATCCGGTGCGGCGCGCCCGGTCTTCCTTCGTTGTGCAGACGCGCAGGGGAGTGATCACCCCGCTCATCGCAGGAACGCCTGCGCCACGCCGGAGTCGACGGGGATGTGCAGGCCGGTCGTGCGGCTCAGCTCGGGGCCCGTGAGCACGTACACGGCGTCGGCGACGTTCTCGGGCACGACCTCGCGCTTGAGGATGGTGCGGTTGGCGTAGAACTGACCCAGATCCTCCTCCTTGACCCCGTACGTCGCGGCGCGGTTGGCGCCCCAGCCCGAGGCGAAGATGCCCGAGCCGCGCACGACGCCGTCGGGGTTGATGCCGTTCACGCGCACGCCGTGCTCGCCGAGCTCGACGGCCAGCAGGCGCACCTGGTGGGCCTGGTCCGCCTTCGTCGCGGAGTACGCGATGTTGTTGGGACCGGCGAAGACCGAGTTCTTCGACGAGATGTAGACGATGTCGCCGCCCATGCCCTGCTCGATGAGCGGCTTCGCGGCGGCCTTCGAGACGAGGAACGATCCCTTCGCCATGACGTCGTGCTGCAGGTCCCAGTCCTTCTCGGTGGTCTCCAGCAGCGGCTTCGACAGCGACAGGCCCGCGTTGTTCACGACGAGGTCGATGCCGCCGAAGGCGAGCAGCGTCGCGTCGATCGCGGCCTGCACGCCCTCGGCGTCGGCGACGTTCGCCGCCACGCCGATCGCGACGTCCGTCGATCCGAGCTCGGCCGCGACGGCCCGCGCCTTCTCGAGGTCGAGGTCGGCGACGACCACGCACGCGCCCTCCTTCGCCAGGCGCGTGGCGATGGCCTTGCCGATGCCCGATGCCGCGCCGGTGACGAACGCGATGCGCCCCTGGTGCGTCTTGGGCTTCGGCATGCGCTGCAGCTTGGCCTCCTCGAGCGCCCAGTACTCGATGCGGAACTTCTCGGCGTCCGAGATGGGGGCGTACGTCGACAGCGCCTCGGCGCCGCGCATCACGTTGATCGCGTTGACGTAGAACTCGCCCGCCACGCGCGCGGTCTGCTTGTTGGCGCCGTAGCTGAACATGCCCACGCCGGGCACGAGCACGATGAGCGGATCGGCGCCGCGCATGGCGGGGCTGTCGGCGGTCGCGTGCGCCTCGTAGTACGCGGTGTAGTCGGCGCGGTACTGCGCGTGCAGCTCCTTCAGGCGCGCGATCGACTCCTCGACGGAGGCCGAGGCCGGCAGGTCGAGCAGCATCGGCTTGACCTTGGTGCGCAGGAAGTGGTCGGGGCAGCTCGTGCCCAGCTCCGCCAGCGCGGGGGCCTTCTCGGAGGCGAGGAAGTCGAGGACGACGTCGGCGTCGGTGAAGTGCCCGACCATCGGCTTGTCGTGGCTGGCCAGCCCGCGGATCGTCGCCGCGAGGGCGGCCGCCTTGGCGCGGCGCTCGTCCTCCGGCAGCGCCTCGAAGCCGGGGCGGACGGATCCGAACGGCTCGGCCTTGCCGTGCGCGTCGATGTACGCCTGCGCGGTCTCGATGATCCAGAGCGAGTTGCGCTCGCTCTCCTCGCTCGTCTCGCCCCACGCGGTGATGCCGTGACCGCCCAGGATCGTGCCGATCGCCTGCGGGTTCTGCTTCTTGATCTCGGCGATGTCGAGGCCGAGCTGGAAGCCGGGGCGGCGCCACGGCACCCACACGACCTTGTCGCCGAAGATCTTCCGCGTCAGCTCCTCGCCGTCGGCCGCCGTCGCGATCGCGATGCCGCTGTCGGGGTGGAGGTGGTCGACGTGCGCGGCGTCGACGAGGCCGTGCATGGCGGTGTCGATCGAGGGGGCGGCGCCGCCCTTGCCGTGCAGGCAGTAGTCGAAGGCTGCGACCATCTCGTCCTCGCGCTCGATGCCGGGGTACACGTCCACGAGGGCGCGCATGCGGTCCAGGCGCAGCGTCGCGAGCCCCGCCTCGGTGAGCGTGCCGAGGTCGCCGCCGGATCCCTTCACCCACAGCAGCTCGACGGGCTCGCCCGTGACGGGGTCGACGTCGGTGCCCTTCGCCGACGTGTTGCCGCCGGCGTAGTTGGTGTTCCTCGGGTCGGAGCCGAGGCGGTTGCTGCGGTCGATCAGGTCCTGGACGGCGGGAGTGGTCATGTCCTTCTTCTTTCGGGTCGGCGGTGTGCGCGTCCCGCGATCCGGAGCGTGCGGATCGCGGGACGCGCCGGCATCACAGGTTGGCGGGGACCTCGGTCGTCAGGGGCACGCGGTCACCGTAGCGCTCGCGCTCGATCTGCTCGAGCGTCTTGCCCTCGGTCTTGGGCGCCCAGATCGTGCCGATCAGGAGGGCGGCCGCCAGCAGGCCGAGGATGATCAGGCCGAGGTTCCCGAGGCCGATCGTGTTGAGCAGCACCGGGAAGACGAGGCTCAGCAGGCCGACCATGACGCGGGCCAGCATGAACAGCACGCCCTGCGCGCTCGCCCGGTAGCGGGTGGCGAACAGCTCAGCGGTCCACAGGCCGTAGAAGGCCTGCGCCCCGATGCCGGCCGAGACGCCCCACGCGACGGCGAAGAACACGAGCGAGACCATGCCGGGGGGAGCGTAGATGAGCACGATCCAGCCGACGATGCCCAGCAGCGCGCCGCCGAAGTACAGCCAGCGGCGGCTCACCCGGTCGCCGTAGCGCATGAAGCCGGCCCACGTGGCGAGCGCGGTGAGCGACCACACGAGCACCTGCAGCAGGTTCTGCTGGATCTCGTCGTGCAGGCCCGCCGCCTCGTAGACGCGCGGCTGGAAGATGCCGGCCTGGCCGGCGACCGTGTTCCAGAGGCCGTACACGCCGAGCAGGAACAGCAGGGCGCCCCAGTTCTTGGGGTTGCGCAGCAGGTCGACGATGCCCGAGAAGAACCCGCCGCGCGTGCCGGCGGCGGTGGCGGCCTCGCGCTCGTCCTTCCAGCGGCGCGACTCGGGCAGACCGCGGCGCACCCACCACGTGATGGCGGCGATCACGAACAGGTGCACGAAGATCAGGCGCGAGCCCATCAGGCCCAGCGGGTGCACGAGCACGGCCAGCAGGAAGCCGACGGCGGGCCCGATCGACCACGCCAGCTGGGCCGTGCCGACGTGCGCCGCGCGGTGCTCGTCCGGCGCCTCCTCGGCGATGTAGGTCCACGACGCGGGCACGCCCGCGCCCACGGCGATGCCCATGAGGATCACGCCGCCGAGCAGCATGGGAAGGCCCGCCGAGAACGCGACGAGCAGGGCGCCGATCATGAACACGATCAGGTCGTACGTGTAGATGAACTTGCGGCCGAGGCGGTCGCACAGGGGCCCGCCGATGGCCGCGCCGATCGCGGCGCCGAAGGCGTTGGCCGAGAGGGCGGCGACCATGCCGACGACGCCGTCGTCGAAGCCGAACGCCTCCTGCCACAGGCCGAGGCTCGTTGCGAGGGCGATGATCGCCCCCGCCTCGATGTAGTTGGACATGGCGACCGCGATCGTCGCCTTCCACGCCGTGAGCGTGCGCTTCTGAGTGGTCATCAGGGTGCGTCTTTCCGTTCCGTGCGTCACGCGCCCCAGCCGGCCTGCTGGCCGCCGACGCGCTCGTTCTCGATCCGCTGCTGGTAGCCCGACTCGATCTGGGCCTGCATGGGGTCGGCGGGCAGGCCGCGCGACGCGCGCCACTCGGCCAGCGCCGGGCGCACGTCCGTGTAGAACGCGTCCATGAACACCGCGTTGGCGGCGAGCGGGTCGCCGGCCACCTGCGCGGCGCGCAGCGCCGCCTGGTCGACGAGCAGCGCGCGGGCTGTCATCTCCTGCACGTTCAGCACCGAGCGGATCTGGCCGAGGATCTTGTTCTCGACGTTGTGGCACTGGTCGAGCATGAACGCCACGTCGGGGTTGTTCAGGCCGCCGCCGCGGATCACCTCGAAGACGATCCGGAACAGCTGGAACGGGTCGGCGGCGCCCACGATGAGGTCGTCGTCGGCGTAGAAGCGGCTGTTGAAGTCGAACGAGCCGAGCTTGCCGAGCCGCAGCAGCTGCATGACGATGAACTCGATGTTCGTGCCGGGGGCGTGGTGGCCGGTGTCGAGGCAGACCATGGCCTTCTCGCCGAGCGCCGACACCTGGGCGTAGGACGTGCCCCAGTCCGGCACGTCGGTGTGGTAGAACGCCGGCTCGAAGAACTTGTACTCGAGCACGAGGCGCTGGTCGTCGCCGAGGCGGTCGTAGATCTCCCGCAGCGACTCGTGCAGGCGATCCTGGCGGCCCCGCATGTCGGCCTGGCCGGGATAGTTCGACCCCTCGGCGAGCCAGATCTTGAGGTCGCGCGAGCCGGTCTCGTGCATCACGTCGATGCACGCGAGGTGGTGGTCGATCGCCTTGCGGCGCACCGCGGCGTCCTCGTGGGTGAGGGCGCCGAACTTGTAGTCGTCGTCCTGGAAGGTGTTGGAGTTGATCGTGCCGAGCGCCACGCCCTCGTCCTCGGCGTGCTTGCGGAGGTCGCCGAAGTCGCACATGTCCCACGGGATGTGCAGGGCCACGCTGGGCGCGAGGCCGGTGAGGCGGTGCACCTGCGCGGCGTCGGAGATCTTCTCGAACGGATCGCGCGGCGTGCCGGGGGTGGCGAACACCTTGAAGCGGGTGCCGGAGTTGCCGAACGCCCAGGAGGGCAGCTCGATGGCCTGCTGCTCGAGGGCGGAGAGGATGTCGGGGCTGAGGGTGGTCACGGTGGGCCTTTCTCGCGCGGGCGTCGTCGCCCTGGGTGGATCAGGATCGGGTCTGGGAGAGCTGCGTCTCGAGGTGGAACACCTCGGGATGCGTGGGTGCGCCCTGGTCGGCGCGCGCGTCGAGCTCGACGAAGAAGGGGCGCATCGACTCCTCCCAGCGCGCGGCCACCTCGCTCTGGGCGAGGTACGCGCGGGAGGCCTCGTCGTCGTCCGTCTCGTAGACGCCCACGAGCAGGCCGCCGCCGAGGTGGAAGATCGAGTAGTCGCGGCGCCCGGACGCGGCGATCTCGGCGAGCATCTCGGGCCACACGGGGGAGTGGCGGGCGATGTACTCGTCCACGAGCTCGGGGCGCACGCGCAGCGTGAAGCAGATTCGCTGCGGCTGGCGCGGGGCGGAGTCAGACGTGCTCATCATCGAGTCTTCCTGTCGTTCGGTGCGCCGTCGTCGCGTCACCTTCCGGGGTCCGACGCGCGATCCGCGCGCCGGATGAATCGTTTCATTATGAAACGATACATGCTCCGGGGGCAAACGAAGGGGACGGCATGGTGGTCAGCATCCGCGATGTGGCGGAGCGCGCGGGCGTCTCGGTCGGCACGGTCTCGAACGTCCTGAACCGCCCCGGCGCCGTGGCCGAGGACACGGTGCGGCGCGTGCGCGGCGCGATCGACGAGCTCGGCTATGTGCGCAACGACGCGGCGCGCCAGCTGCGCGCGGGGCGCAGCACCACCGTCGGTCTCATCGTGCTCGACGCCCGCAACCCGTTCTTCATGGACGTCGCGCGCGGCGCGGAGGACGAGGCGGCCGCCCGCGGGCTGTCGGTGATCGTGGGCAACAGCGGCGAGCAGGCCGATCGCGAGGCGGCGTACCTGAGCCTGTTCGAGGAGCAGCGCGTGCGGGGCGTGCTCGTCTCGCCGATCGGGGGCGAGCTGGAACGGCTCGCCCGGCTGCGCGACAAGGGCACGCCCGTCGTGCTCGTGGACCGCGGCGCGCCCGGGAGCGGCTTCTCGTTCGTCGCGGTCGACGACGAGCGCGGCGGCTACCTGGCCGCGAGGCACCTGCTGGATCGCGGGAGGCGCCGGATCGCGTACGTGGGCGGTCCCGAGGATCTGCGGCAGGTGGCGGATCGTCTCGCGGGCGCGCGGCGCGCGGTGGCGGAGGTGCCGGGCGCCTCTCTCGAGGCGGTCTTCCGATCGGCCCTCACGGTGCTCGAGGGGCGGGCGGCGGGAGACGCCCTGGCGGCGCGCGGCGCGGATCGCCCGGACGCCGTCTTCGCCGCCAACGACCTGCTCGCGATCGGTGTGATGCAGGCGCTCGTGATGACGCGCGACATCCGCGTGCCCGACGACGTCGCCCTCATCGGCTTCGACGACATCGACTTCGCGCAGTCCGCCGTCGTGCCGCTGTCGTCGGTGCGGCAGCCGAGCCACCTCATCGGCGCGACGGCCCTGGGCCTGCTCGCCGACGCGGCCGACGGCGCCGCCCCGCGCGAGATCCAGTTCGAGCCGGAACTGGTCATCCGCGCCTCCACCAGGTGAGCGTGAACCCCATCGGTTGCTGAACGGAGCGGCGGAGCCGCGGAGATGAAGCGACCACCGCAACCGGTCATCGTGCGAGCGCGAAGCGCGAGCGTGAGGCCGCCGATGCGGCCGCCCCGCAGCGCGAAGCGCTGCCGCGCTGTCGCGGGACGCGACAGCGTGAGCACGCGAGCGGCGCCCGCGGAGCGGGTGCCCGAGCGGCGCAGGATAAATAAGAAGGGAACGGCCCCTCTCCGCGTGAGAGAGGGGCCGTTCCTGTGCGCGGATCAGCCCTGGGCGCGGCGCGGGGTGCGGGGCGCGGACGAGCCCGACGACGTGCTGTACACCGACGGTGCCCCCGAGCGGCCGCCCGAGGCGCCCTGGCCCGAGCGGCGCTGGCCCTGGGCCGCTCCGCCCGATCCCTGACCGGATCCGCCGCGGCGGCGGCGCTGGCCCGAGCCCTCGCGCGGGGTCTGTGCGGCGACGTCGCCCGAACGGGCGGCGCGCTTGCGGCGCGCGTTGGCGCCCTGCAACTGCCCGCCGCCGGTGGCGCCGGGAGCCGGCGGGTTGCCCGCGCCGGGCAGGCCGGCGCCGGGCGCGACGCGCGGGGCGACCTCGCCGATGAGGGCGACGACGGCCGGGTGCGACGGGGTCACGGCCTGCGGCTGCACCGAGATCGCGGCGCGACGCAGCAGGTCCTTCGTGTCGCGTCGCTGCGAGGGCAGCATGATCGTCACGACATCGCCGGACGAGCCGGCGCGGGCCGTGCGGCCGCTGCGGTGCAGGTACGCCTTGTGCTCGGCGGGCGGATCGACGTGCACGACCAGCTCGATGCCGTCGACGTGCACGCCGCGCGCGGCGACGTCCGTGGCGACGAGCACGCGCACCGCGCCCGACGAGAAGTCGGCGAGGTTGCGGTCGCGGGCGTTCTGCGACAGGTTGCCGTGCAGGTCGACGGCCGGGATCCCCTTCGCCGTGAGCTGGCGGGCCAGCTTCTTGGCCTGGTGCTTGGTGCGGGTGAACAGCAGGCGGCGCGCGGTGCCCGACGCGAGCGCGAACACGAGGTCGTTCTTGGCCTCGGCGTCGACCTCGAAGACGTGGTGCGTCATGGCGGCGACGGGCGACTCGGCGGAGTCGATCGAGTGGTGCACGGGGTCGCTCAGGAAGCGCTTGACGAGCTTGTCGATGCCGTTGTCGAGCGTGGCCGAGAAGAACATGCGCTGACCCCCGGCGGGCGTCTGCGACAGCAGGCGCGTCACGCCGGGCAGGAAGCCGAGGTCGGCCATGTGGTCGGCCTCGTCGAGCACGGTCACGGCCACGCGGTCGAGGCGCACGATCTTCTGCGAGATGAGGTCCTCGAGGCGGCCGGGGCATGCCACGACGATGTCGACGCCGCCGCGCAGGGCGGTCTCCTGCGGGCGCTGCGAGACGCCGCCGAAGATCGTGGTGGTCTTCAGGCCCTGGGCCTGGGCGAGGGGCTCGACGACCTTGGCGATCTGCGTCGCCAGCTCGCGCGTCGGGGCGAGCACGAGGGCCGTGGGCGAGCCGGCACGGCGCTCGGCGCCGAGGGCGGCGAGGCGGGCGACGAGCGGGATCGCGAAGGCGAGGGTCTTGCCCGAGCCCGTCTTGCCGCGGCCGAGCACGTCACGGCCCGCGAGGGTGGAGGGCAGGGTCGCCTGCTGGATGGGGAAGGGGGTGGGTCGCCCCTCGGCGACGAGCACGTCGACGAGGCGGGCGGGGACGCCGAGATCGGCGAAGGAGGGGGTCTGCGTGGTCGCAGAGGTCATGGATTCTCTTTCGGATGATCCGCGCGGCGCGGCGCGGCGCGATCCGAGAACGGAAGGACGCGAGCACGCGGCGGATGGAGGGCGAACGCGGCGGAATCGCCGGTCCGTTCGCCGCGGCAGTCGCAGAGCGCAGACGGCGCTCGATGAAGGCACGACGAGGCGCCACGGAAACCGGGCGCTGCATCGAGCCTAGCAGTCACCGTCCGGGCGGATGCACAACGAAGGAAAACCAGGGTCTGCGCGGGCGGATGGCCGCCGATCCAGCGAGCGACGCGTCGGATCTCCTTCGTTGTGCAGTGGCGCCGCAGATGTGGATCGGCCCTGCGGCGCTCAGGGGCGGGGCCGGGCGGTCGAGCGGCGCACGCGCAGCTCGAACGGCAGCGGGGTGTCGGCGGGCGCGGCCGCGCCCTCCCGGGGCTCGAGCTGTGCCATGAGGATGTCGACCGCTCTGGCGCCCTGGGCCCGCGGGAACTGGGCGATGGTCGTCAGCCCGAAGAACTCGCCGAGGTCGTGGTCGTCGATGCCGACGACGGAGACGTCCGCGGGCACGCTCAGCCCCAGGTCGCGGGCCGCGAGGATCGCGCCGAAGGCCATCTCGTCCGACGCGGCGAAGATCGCGGTGGGCCGGTCCCGCAGGGGTGCGCCCAGCAGCTGCTTGGCCGCCGCGTAGCCGCCCTGCACCGTGAAGTCGGCCTGCGCGATGAGGCGCGGATCCGGATCGATCCCGGCGTCGGCGAGCGCGTGCTGCCAGCCGCGCAGCCGCTTGGCGGGCATGTGGAAGTCGACGTCCGAGGCGCTGTCGCCGCCGATGATCCCGATGCGGCGATGGTCGAGCCCGATGAGGTGCTCGGTCGCCAGCCGGGCGACGGCGACGTCGTCGATCATGAGGGTCGGCACGCCGGGGATCGGGCCGCCGACGCCGACGAGGGGCTTGCCGATGGCGCGCAGGTTGCCCAGCTCGGCGTCGGTGAGCTCGAGCGCGACGGCGATCACGGCGTCCACCCGCTGCCGCAGCAGGAACTGCTCGAACACCATGGCGCGCTCGCCGTCGTGCCCGGCGAGGTTGTAGAGCGTCACGTCGTAGCCGGCGTGCATCAGCCGCTGCTGGGCGCCCTCGAGCACCGAGGAGAAGTACCAGCGGCCGAGGAAGGGCAGCACGATGCCGACGTTGCGGGTGCGGCCGCTCGCCAGGCTCGACGCCGCCTGCGAGACGACGTAGCCCAGCTCGCGCGCCGCCGTGAGCACGCGGGCGCGCGCGGCCTCGGACACGTGCCCGCGGCCCGACAGGGCGCGCGAGACCGTCGCGGTCGAGACGCCCGCGAGCCGCGCGACCTCGGCGATGCTCACGGCGCGCCCCGTCCCGCCGGTCACGCCCGGACGAGCCAGGCGGCGGTGTCGGTCGGGATCTCGCCCTCGACGGGTCCGCTCGCGACGAGCACGCGCAGGCCCTCCGGCAGGGGCACGGGGGCGTCGCCGAGGTTGGCGATCACCGTGACGCCCGCGCAGCGGAACCAGATCGTGTCCTCCGGCGCCTCCTCGACCCAGTCGAACTGCCCGCTGGAGAGCCCCTGCGCGCGCCGCTGCCGCAGCAGCTCGCGGTACAGGTTGAGCGTCGACGCGGGATCGGGCGACTGGACGTCGCGGGCCAGTCGCGCCCACTCCGGCGGCTGCGGCAGCCACGAGGAGCCGGTCTCGCTGAAGCCGTACGCGGGGGCCTGCGCCTCCCACGGGATCGGCACGCGGCAGCCGTCGCGGCCGTAGCGCTCGCCATTCGTGCGGAACCAGGTGGGATCCTGGCGCGCCTCGTCCGGGATCTCCATCGCCTCGGGCAGGCCGAGCTCCTCGCCCTGGTACAGGTACGCCGATCCCGGCAGTGCGAGCATCACGGTCGTCGCCGCCCGCCCGCGTCGCAGCGCCGCCTCGGGATCGGGCTTGCCCGGCGTCCTCGGCCCGACGCCGTGCCCCTGCGGGGCGTCGGCGCCGAGGGCGAGGCGCGTGGCGTGCCGCACGACGTCGTGGTTCGAGAGCACCCACGTGGTCGGCGCGCCGACGCCGCCGAACGCCGCGAACGACTGGTCGATCACGTCGCGCAGCTCGGCCGCGTCCCACGGCGCGGTGAGGTACGGGAAGTTGAAGGCCTGGTGCATCTCGTCGGGCCGCACCCACAGCGCCGTCTCCTCGGCCGTGGGCATCCACGCCTCGGCGCACAGCGCGCGATCGCCGTCGTACTCGGCCAGCAGCCGGTGCCAGTCGCGGTAGATCTCGTGCACGCCCTCCTGGCCCCAGTACGGCACGGGCTCGCGCCCGCCCATGGAGTCGCTGTCCTCGGGCGGCATGTAGTCGGGCAGCTCGTCGTGCTTGACGAGACCGTGCGCCACGTCCACGCGGAAGCCGTCGACGCCGCGGTCGAGCCAGAAGCGCAGGATGCGGCGGAACTCCTCGCGCACCTCCTCGTTCGCCCAGTCGAAGTCGGGCTGCGACGAGTCGAACAGGTGCAGGTACCACTGGCCGGGCTCGCCGTCCGCCTCGGTCACGCGCGTCCACGCCGGGCCGCCGAACACCGACTGCCAGTTGTTCGGGGGCAGCTCGCCGTGCTCGCCCTTGCCGTCGCGGAACATGTAGCGCGCCCGCTCGCGGCTGCCCGGCGCGGCCGCGAGCGCGGCCTGGAACCACGGGTGCTGATCCGAGGAGTGGTTCGGCACGAGGTCGACGATCACCCGGATCCCGCGGTCGTGCGCCGCCGCGAGCATCTCGTCGAAGTCGGCGAGCGTGCCGAAGATCGGATCGACGTCGCAGTAGTCGGCGACGTCGTAGCCGGCGTCCTTCTGCGGGGAGGTCATGAACGGCGAGAGCCAGATCGCGTCGATGCCGAGATCCTTCAGCGCGTCGAGCCGGCCCGTCACGCCCGGCAGGTCGCCGATGCCGTCGCCGTTCGCGTCCGCGAAGGAGCGGGGATAGATCTGATAGATCACGGCGGTGCGCCACCATTCGGAAGTCATGCGTGCACTCTAGGCGACGTGCGCGGATTCTGGAAGCGCTTGCAGACAAGGTGCCCAGCGCGGCGCGCATCACGGATCCATATCAACCCGGATCCGCGGCGCGCGACCGTTTGCGCATCCGATCGGCGCGTGTCACTCTGTAACCGCTTGCAGAACCTGGCGACGGCGCCGGGGCGAATCAGAAGGGCACACCAATGAAGGCGAACAGCAGGGGCCGCGTCATCGCGGCTTTCGTGGGCGTGGCGACTCTCGGCCTCGCGGGCTGCTCCGGCGGGCAGACGGACGATGCGCCCTCGGACGGCGGCGGCGACGCGGCCTCGACCCTCACGGTCTGGGTCGACGCGGAGCGCGTCGACGCGCTGCAGGACGCGGCCGACGCCTACACGGAGCAGACGGGCGTCGCGGTCGAGCTGGTCGGCAAGGACAACGCCGACATCAAGGACGACTTCATCCAGCAGGTGCCCACGGGCGAGGGGCCCGACATCACGATGGGCGCGCACGACTGGCTCGGCGAGCTCGCCACGAACGGCGTCGTGGCGCCGCTCGAGCTCGGCGACGCGGCGGAGGGCTTCCTGCCCGTCGCGCTCGAGGCGTCGACCTACGAGGGCACCGTCTACATGCTCCCGTACGCGGTCGAGAACATCGCGATGCTGCGCAACGCCGAGCTGGTGCCCGAGCCGGCCACGAGCTTCGACGACATGATCGCCAAGGGCAAGGCGGCCGGGCTCGAGCAGCCGTTCGTCGTCGAGCAGGGCGCGGAGGGCAATCCGTACCACCTGTACCCGTTCCAGACCGCGTTCGGCGCCCCGGTGTTCGGTACCAACGAGCAGGGCTACGACCCGACCGACCTGCAGCTCGGCAACGCCGGAGGCGAGCAGTTCGCCACGTGGCTCGGCAGCCAGGGCAAGAACGGCACGGGCGTGTTCAACACCGACATCGACGGCGACATCGCCAAGCAGGCCTTCATCGACGGCACCGCGGCCTTCTGGCTCACCGGTCCGTGGAACGTCGGCGCCGCGGTGGACGCCGGCATCGACGTCGAGATCGACACCGTCCCGAGCCCGACCGACCAGACGGCCTCGCCGTTCGCGGGCGTGAAGGGCTTCTTCGTCTCGGCGGAGTCGGACAACAAGGTGGCCGCGAACGACTTCCTCGTGAACTACCTCGGCACCGAGGACGCGCAGCTGGCGCTGTTCGAGGCCGGCAACATCCTCCCCGCCCTGTCGTCGGCGGCCGAGACGGCCTCGGCCGACCCGATCATCGCCGGCTTCGCCGAGGTGGGCGCCGAGTCGGTGCCGATGCCCGCGATCCCCGCGATGGGTGCCGTGTGGCAGTACTGGGGCATCGCCGAGGCTGAGATCATCAACGGCGCCGACCCCGTCGCCACGTGGCAGAAGCTCGCGTCCGACGTGCAGGCGGCCATCGGCTGATCCGGTGACGCGGCCGGTCGGGGCGGGTGAGACGCAGATTCCCCGCCCCGACCGGTCCCCCGCGCCCCGGACGCCCCCCCGAACCGAGCAGGAGCCATGACCGCAACCGACACGCACATCGCGCCGGCCGCGAGCGACCCCGGCCGCGCGCGCCGCCGCAGGCAGGCCGAGCGCATCGCCGACCGCGCGAGCGGCGGCACCAGGGCACTCATCCTGAAGCTCCTGCTGCTGGGCATCGTCGACGCGATCGCCGTGTACGCGGTGCTCGTGCTCATCGGCTTCGAGCAGTGGGTCGTCATGGGCGTCGTCGTCGCCGTGGCGCTGCTCGTCAACGGCATCTACCTCTCGCGCCGGGCGCTGCCGGCGAAGTACCTCACGCCCGGGGTCATCTTCCTCGTGCTGTTCCAGGTGTTCGTGCTGCTCTACACCGGGTACGTCGCCTTCACGAACTACGGCACGGGCCACAACGGCAGCAAGGAGCAGGCGGTCGCCTCGCTCATGGCCTCGGCGCTGGATCGCGTGCCCGACTCGCCGACCTACCCCGTCACGGTCGTCGAGCAGGGCGGCGCGCTCGGCCTGCTCGTCACGATGCCCGACGGCGACGCGCTCGTCGGCACCGCGGAGCAGCCGCTCGAGCCGGTCGACGCGGAGTTCGAGGGCTCGAAGGCCGTGGCGGTGCCCGGCTGGACGAGCCTGCAGTTCGCCGAGGTGCTGCAGCGGCAGCAGGAGGTCGCCGACCTCGCGGTCGCGTACTCCGACGATCCGAACGACGGGGCGATCCGCACGCCCGACGGATCCAGCGGCTACCGCTACACCTCGTCGCTCGCGTACGACGAGGCCGCCGGCACCCTCACCGACACGGAGTCCGGCACCGTCTACCGCGACACGGGCGTGGGCGCCTTCACGGCCGAGGACGGCACGCAGCTGATGCCGGGATGGCAGATCACCGTCGGCTTCGACAACTTCATCCGGGCCGTGACCGACGCGCGGCTGGCCGGCCCGCTCGTCTACGTCACGCTGTGGACGTTCGCCTTCGCGCTCATCTCCGTCGCGTCGACGTTCTTCCTGGGCCTGTTCCTCGCGATCGCGTTCAACAACGCGCGCATGCGGGGCCGGCAGGTCTACCGCGTGCTCATGATCCTGCCGTACGCGATCCCGTCGTTCCTGTCGGCGCTCGTGTGGGCCGGCATGATGAACCAGAGCTTCGGCTTCCTGAACGAGGTGATCTTCGGCGGCGCGTCCATTCCGTGGCTCACCGACCCGGTCATGGCGAAGGTGTCGATCCTCATCGTCAACCTCTGGCTGGGCTTCCCCTACATGTTCCTCGTGTGCACGGGCGCGCTGCAGTCGATCCCCGATGAGCTGCAGGAGGCGGCCACGGTCGACGGCGCCCGGCCGTGGGCGGTGTTCCGGCACATCAAGCTGCCGCTGCTGCTCGTGACGGTCGCGCCGCTGCTGATCGCGTCGTTCGCGTTCAACTTCAACAACTTCAACGTCGTCTACATGCTCACCGACGGTGGGCCGCGCGACTCCGCGGCGCCGATCCCCGTCGGGCACACCGACATCCTCATCTCGATGGTCTACAAGGTCGCCTTCACCGGGCAGACGCGCGACTACGGCCTGGCCAGCGCGTACTCGATCATCATCTTCATCGTCGTGGCCGTCATCTCGGTCATCGCGTTCCGCCGCACCAAGTCGCTCGAGGAGCTGAACTGATGGCCGTCGCCGAAGCGCCCGTGAGGCGCCGCTCGTTCGGGCGCTGGCTCGCCGACACCGGATGGCGCCACGTCGTGGGCGTCGTGGTGGTGGCGTTCTCGCTGCTGCCGATCGTGTTCGTCGTGTCGAGCTCGCTGAACCCGCAGGGCACGCTCACGGGCTCCAACGCCCTGTTCTCGCGGATCGGGATCGACAGCTACGTGCGCATCCTCACCGATCCGAAGGTGCCGTTCACCGCGTGGTTCGCCAACACGCTCATCATCGCGGGCATCACGGCGATCGCCACCGTGTTCCTCGGCGCGCTCGCCGCGTATGCCTTCTCGCGCATGCGCTTCACGGGTCGGCGCTTCGGGCTCATCACGATCGTCGTCGTGCAGATGTTCCCGCAGCTGCTGGCCGTCGTGGCGATCTTCCTGCTGCTGAGCACGATCGGCGACTGGTTCCCGGCGCTCGGCCTGAACAGCCGCATCGGGCTGATCCTCGTCTACCTCGGCGGCGCGCTCGGCGTGAACACCTACCTCATGTACGGCTTCTTCAACACCGTGCCGCAGTCGATCGACGAGGCGGCCCGGATCGACGGCGCGAGCCACGTGCGCGTCTTCTTCACGATCATCCTGCGCCTCGTGGCGCCGATCCTCGCCGTCGTCGCGCTGCTGTCGTTCATCGCGACCGTCAACGAGTTCGTCGTCGCGTCGGTCGTGCTCATCGACACCGAGCAGCAGACGCTGGCCGTGGGCCTGACCAAGCTCGTCTCGAATCCGCGCTACGCTGACTGGAGCGCCTTCTCGGCCGGGGCCGTCATGTCGGCGCTGCCCGTGGTCGCCCTCTTCCTCTTCCTGCAGAAGTACATCGTCGGCGGACTCACGGCCGGCGCCGTGAAGTGACGCGCTTCCACGGCGCCTTCCCGGCCGATCCGGCGCTCTGCAAGGGGTTGACGCGGCCGCGGTGCCTGACTGAGCCTGGCGGCATCCAGCAGACCGATAGCCGCGGGTGACAGCATGGGGCACCCGTCGGCTCGCGACGGATCGGGCCGGCGGCCCGGGAAGGGAGCGCCGTGGGCGCATCGCATCCGTGGAGCGGCAGGCCGTGGACGGCGCAGTACGCGCAGGGCGTGCCGGACGACATCGGCGAGGTGTCCGAATCGCTCGTCGACATGATGGCGCGCAGCGTGCGGCGGTTCCGGCGCAAGCCGGCGCTCGTGTTCTTCGGCGCGACGATCGACTACGGCGAGCTGGGCGAGCGGATCGAGCGGGCGGCGGAGGGGCTGCGGCGCCTGGGCGTGCGCAAGGGCGACCGCGTGGCGCTCGTGCTGCCCAACTGCCCGCAGCACGTCGTGGCGTTCTACGCCACGCTGCGGCTGGGCGCGATCGTCGTGGAGCACAACCCGCTCTACACGCCCCGCGAGCTGCGCCATCAGTTCGAGGATCACGAGGCGCAGGTCGCCGTGGTGTGGGACAAGGCGGCCGACGCCGTCGTCGAGCTGCCCGGCGACGCGCGCCCGCGCACCATCATCTCCGTCGACCTCACCGAGGAGCTGCCGTTCGGGCGCCGCCTGGCGCTGCGGCTGCCCGTGAAGAAGGCGCGCGAGGCGCGGCGGCGGCTCACGGGGCGGCCGAAGGCGCGCGGTCTCGTGCCGTGGCGCCGGATCGTCTCGTCGCGTCGGCTGTCGCGGCGGCACGCGCGCCCCGCGGTGGACGACATCGCGCTGCTGCAGTACACGAGCGGCACCACGGGCGACCCGAAGGGCGTGATCCTGACCCACCGCAACCTGCGCGCGAACGCGATGCAGGGCCGCGCGTGGGTGCCGGGGCTGCGCGAGGGCGAGGAGACCTTCTACGGCGTGCTGCCGCTCTTCCACGCGTACGGGCTCACGCTGTGCCTCACGTTCGCCATGAGCATGGGCGCCAAGCTCGTGCTGTTCCCCACGTTCGACGCGGGCCTCGTGGCCGACGCCGCCAAGGCCGATCCGCCGACGTTCCTGCCCGCGGTGCCGCCGATCTACGACGCCCTCTCGCGCGCGGCCGGGCAGGGCGCGATCGACCTGTCGACGATCCGCTTCGCGATCTCCGGCGCCATGAGCCTGCCGCTGGCCACCGTGCGGCGGTGGGAGGAGGCCACGGGAGGGCTGCTCGTCGAGGGCTACGGCATGACCGAGACCTCGCCCGTGGCGCTCGGCAACCCCATGGGGCCCACGCGCCGCCCCGGCACCGTCGGGGTGCCGTTCCCCGGCACCGACATCCGCGTCGTCTCGCCCGACGATCCGTCGACCGACGTGCCGCCCGGCGAGCGCGGCGAGCTGCTCGTGCGCGGGCCGCAGGTGTTCTCGGGCTACTGGCGGCGCCCCGACGAGACGGCGCAGACGCTGCTGCCGGGCGGATGGGTGCGCACGGGCGACATCGTCACGGTGGCGGAGGACGGCTTCGTCACGGTGGTCGACCGGATCAAGGAGCTCATCATCACCGGCGGCTACAACGTCGCGCCCCACGAGGTGGAGGAGACGCTCGAGGCGCACCCCGACGTCGAGGCCGCGGCCGTCGTGGGCCTGCGCCGCCCGGACGGCAGCGAGCAGGTGGCCGCCGCGGTCGAGGTGCGGGCGGGGCGGCCCTTCGACGCCGCCGCGCTGCGCGACTACTGCCGCACCCACCTGGCCGACTACAAGGTGCCACGGCGCATCGTGCAGATGGACGAGCTGCCGCGTTCGCTCGTCGGCAAGGTGCTGCGGCGCGAGGTGCGCGAGCGCATGGCGGGCGAGGGATCCAAGACCCCGCGCCCGTAGGCCGCGGGTGGACCCCGCGCCCGTCGCCGGCGCGCCCTAGGCTGGCGGCATGGCGGAGGGGTGGCGGCCGGACGTGCTGGGGGCGGGGTTCGAGCAACGCACCCTGCCGCTCGGCACCGACGCCGAGGGCGAGGTCGTCGCCACGCTCGTGCGGCACCTGCCGCGGGGGCTGCGCCGCACCGGGGCGCTGCGCGGCGTCGACGTGCTGTACGTGCACGGCTGGTCGGACTACTTCTTCCAGCGCCGGATCGCGCGATTCTGGGCGGATCGCGGGGCGCGGTTCTTCGCGCTCGACCTGCGCAAGTACGGCCGCAGCCTGCGCCCGGGCCAGACGCACGGCTTCGTCTCCGACCTCGCCGCGTACGACGAGGACATCGCCGCGGCGCTGGGCGCGATGGGCGATCGGCGCGGCCGGCGGCTCGTGCTCATGGGGCACTCCACGGGTGGGCTCACGCTGAGCCTGTGGGCCGCGCGCCACCCGGGCGAGGCGGCGGCGCTCGTGCTGAACGCGCCGTGGCTCGAGTTCCAGCTCGGCGCGGCCGGGCGTGCGGCGATCTCCGCGGCCATCGACCTCGGCGCCCGGTTCCGGCCGCGCGACGTCGTGCCGCAGGTCGACCTCGGCTTCTACGCCCGTGCCCAGCTCGCGGCCGCCGATCCGGACGATCCGATGGAGCCCGACCCCCTCTGGCGTCCGACGCCCTCGCCGCCGGTGCTCACGGCGTGGCTCGACGCCGTGCTCGCCGGGCACGCCGAGGTCGCGCGCGGCCTGCGGATCGACGCGCCGGTGTGCGTGCTGCTCTCGGCGCGCAGCGTGGCGCCCACCCGGTGGAGTGAGGAGCTCACGCGCGCCGACACCGTGCTCGCCGTCGACGGGGTCGCGCGTGCGGCTCTCAAACTCGGGCCGTCCGTCTCCGTGGAGAGGATCGACGGCGCCCTGCACGATGTATTCCTCTCGCGCCGCGAGGCGCGCGACGAGGCGTACGCGCGGCTGGATCGCTGGGTCGGCGGATACGTGTCAAGGCCCTCGCGGCGGGGGCCGGCGCGCCCGTAGCGTCGGGCCATGACGAACGCCGCAGACGACGCCCCCGACGAGACCAGCGCGGACGAGACCGGCATGACCGAGGACGAGAAGCGGCGGGATCAGTTGCTGGCCGCCCCGGACGCGGTCGAGGAGGACGCCGCGCCCCGCATCGACGTCACGGAGCGCGACGGCGTGACCCGCATCGACGTCCGCGACGACGCCGCGGTCCGGCCCGGCGGTCCCGACGACGACGCGTGATCCGGTTCGCGAGTGCCTTCGTGCGGTGATCCGGCGCGATAACCACGCGAAGGCACTCGCGAAGCCGCGTGCGCGAACTCAGGACTCGCGGATCGACGAGCCCAGCACCTCGAGCGCGGCCGCGCGGGCGTCGCGGCCGCGGTCGCCGCGGCGGGTGAGGAGGGCGTCGATGAGCGCCTCGGTGACGAGCATGAGCGCCGCGCGGGACGTGTGCAGCAGCTCGTCCTGGAACGTGTCGTTCACGGCCGGCACGATGAGGGCGGTGTCGGCGAGCTCGGTCACGGCCGACTGCGCGAACGACGTGATCGCGAGCACGCGGCATCCGCTCGCGTCGGCCGCCTCCATCGCGGCCAGGGTCGTGTCGTTCGCGCCCGATCCCGACACGACCAGGCACACGGCGTCGGGCCCGAGCTGGCGGGCCGCGATCCGCTGGGCGATGGCGTCGGCGAGATGCTCGGCCGGCCGTCCCGCCGCGTTGAGGCGCAGCGCGAGGTCGAGCCCGAGCGGCGAGGACAGGCCGTTGGCCACGACGAGCACTCGCGGGGCCTCGTCGAGGGCGCGCACGACGTCCTGCAGGCCGTCCTCCGTGAGCCCCGACAGGCTGTGCCCGAGGCGGGAGGCGAAGCGCTCGGCTGAGGCGCGCAGCCCGCCGAGGATCGTCCCGTCCGCCAGCAGCGACGCGTCGCTCGTGCGCATGGCGAGGTCGCGCGCGGCGGCCACGCGCAGCTGCGGGTAGCCCTCGTAGCCGAGCGCCTGCGCCGTGCGGACGACGGTGGCCCGGCCCACGCCGATGGCCTCCGCGGCCTCCTGCGCCGTGCGCTCCACGGCCGTGCCGAGGTCGTTCGCGATCGCCTCGGCCACCCGGCGCTCGCCGGGGTGCAGGGACGGCGCGAGCGCCGTGATGCGCGCCGTCAGCGGTGCGTCAGCCGATCCTGTCCACGCCACGAGTCCTCGCCCCTTCCATGATCCGGCGGCGGATGGCGCCGGAGACCGCGTCGATGAGCATCGTCGCGACGATGACCACGATGAGCAGCATGCCCACCGTGCTCCACTCACGGTAGTTGGTGTAGTTCGACAGCATCGACCCGATCCCGCCCGCGCCCACGAGTCCGAGCACGGCCGAGGTGCGGATGTTGATCTCGAAGCGATACAGCGCGAACGACATGAGCGACGGCAGCGCCGCCGGCCACAGCGCCCAGCGCACGACGGCCACGCGCCCGCCGCCCGCGGCGCGCACGGCCTCGGCCGCGCCGTCGCTGAGCGACTCGATCGTCTCGTACACCCACTTGCCCTGCGTGCCGATGCCCGCGATGCCGAGCGCGAGCGCGCCGGTGAAGGGCGTCAGGCCCGTGACGGTGAGCAGGATGAGGGCGATGATCACCTCGGGCACGGCGCGGATGACGGCGAACACCGCGCGCAGGCCGTGCCGCAGCCACGCCGGGCCCACGCCGTCGGCGGCGAACATGCCCAGCGGCACCGAGAGCGCCACGCACAGCAGCGCGCCGAGCCACGCCATCGAGATCGAACGCCACATCTCGAACAGGGCGCGGCCCAGCCGATCCCAGTCCGGGTTCTCGAACATGAGCACCGCGTACTCCCACGACGCGCGCGGCAGGTCGAGCAGGCGGGCCCAGTTGGCGTCGAGCCCCGCGGCCGCGACGAGGAGCACGACGCCGGCCAGCACCGCGGCGATCGTTTCGCGCCGGCGCGACGGGGGCTTCGGCAGCTCGAGGGCCTTCGTGGCCTGCAGCATCGTGGCGGTCATGTGAGCCTCCGGCGGAGCTGGGTGGAGACGAGCTCGATGAGGATGACCACGACGAGGATCTCGAGGATGATCACCGACACGTCGTCGTAGGCGTAGAAGCCGAAGCGCTCGTCGAGCAGGCGCCCGATACCGCCGGCGCCGACGATGCCGAGGATGGCCGAGATGCGCACGTTGAGCTCGAGCGTGTAGAGCCACTGGTTGGCGAACAGCGGCAGGGTCTGGGGGAGGGCCAGCGCGCGGTTGAGCCGGCCCTGCGTCGCGCCGGCCGCGCGGCCGGCCTCGAGGTACGGGTGCTCGGCGGAGTCGATCGCCTCGGAGACGAGCTTCACGACGATCCCCAGGTCGAACAGGAACAGCGTGAGCAGGCCCGGCAGGGCGCCGACGCCCACGAGCGCGACGAGGATGGTCGCGTACACGAGGTCGGGCACGGCGCGGACGACGTTGATGACGGCGCGCACGATGCGGCGGGTGACGCCGTTCGGGTTCGTCGGACGGGCCGCCCACAGCGTCAGCGGCACCGAGACGAGGGCCGCGGCCGCCGCGCCGACGACGGCCATCTGCAGCGTCTCGAGCATCGGCTGGACGGTGCGGGGCAGGAAGGCGAGGTCGGGCTGCAGCAGCTGCAGCATCTTGTTGGCGCCGTTGCGCCAGTTCTTCGCGATCGCGGCCAGGTCGATCTCCACGCCGCCGATCGCGGGCAGGCACGTGAGCACCGTGAACACCGCGAACGCGGCGATCACGAGCACCGTGCGCGGCCACGTGCGCGGCCGCGGCGGCACCGCGATCGGCGTCGCGGCCGCGTCGGCCGTCGTCACGAGGTCGCCCCGAGGCGATCCTGCGGCTGGATGCGGCGCCCGTAGATCTCCTCGAAGTCGGCGTCGGTGGCATCCGCCGCGGGCCCGTCGTACACGAGCTCGCCGGCGCGCAGGCCGATCATGCGCGTCGTGTAGTCACGGGCCAGGTCCATGAGGTGCAGGTTGACGAGCACCGTGAGGCCGCGCTGCACGCCGATCCGCTCGAGCTCGGCCATGACGGCGTGCGCCGTGGGCGGATCGAGGCTCGCGACGGGCTCGTCGGCGAGCATCACCTGCGGCTCCTGCGACAGCGCGCGGGCGATGGCCACGCGCTGCTTCTGTCCGCCCGAGAGCGACCCGGCGCGCGTCCACACCTTGTCGAGCATGCCGACGGCCTCGAGCGCGCGCAGCGCGATCTCGCGATCCTCGGCCGTGGGGATGCCGAGCAGCGTGCGCAGCGCGCCGGCGCGGGCGAAGCGGCCCACGAGCGTGTTGCGGTACACGTCCACGCGCTCGGCCAGGTTGAAGCCCTGGAAGATCATGCCGACGTGGCCGCGCAGCTCGCGCAACCGGCGGCCGCCGAGGCCCGAGACCGTGTACGGCCCGACCTGCACCGATCCGCTGGTGACGGGGACGAGGCCGTTGATCGTGCGGATGAGCGTCGACTTGCCCGATCCGGACAGGCCGACGACCGAGACCATCTCGCCCGGGGCGATCGAGAGCGACACGTCGCGCAGGGCGGCCGTGCCGTTCGGGTACGTGACCGACACCTTCTCGAGGTGGATCGGCCAGGAGGCGGAGGCCGGGACGAGCCCGGCCTCCGCGATGTGCGCGTCGGATGTCATGCGCTCAGTGCTCCCGGAGGGGATCAGCCCTGGAACTGCGCGAGGATCTCGCCGTAGCGGGTGATCTCCTCCTCGGCCGTCTCGGCGGTCCAGTCGCTCAGGCCCACGAGGTCGAACATGACCGTGGCGGCCTCCTCCGACGAGTCGGCGTATTCGTCGAGCAGGGTGGTGAGCTCGTCGACGAGGTCGGCGGGCAGCGTGTTCGAGACGGCGACGCCTCCGTTGGGGATCATCTCGGTGTAGGCGAACGCGACGGCCTTGTCGGCGATGTCGGGCACCTCCGAGGTCACCGTGGTGCGGGCGTCCCAGTAGCCGAAGCCCACCTCGGCGTCGCCGTTGGCGACGGCGAGCACGGCGTTGTTGTTGCCCTCGACGGGGATCTGCTGGATGTCGGCGTCGGTGTCGATGCCGGCGTCGCGCATCGCGACGACCGGGTACTGGTACCCGGCCGGCGACGTGGCGGCCTGCAGGGCGACCTTCGCGCCGGCGATCTTCTCGAACGCCTCGACGCCCTTGGGGCCCTGGCCGGTGGCCGACGCGCCGGCCTCTTCCAGACCGTTGCAGTACGACAGCTCGATGCCGCTCGCGTCGTAGGTGGCCATGACCGGCTCGTCGTCGCAGTACTTGTCGGGGTTGTTCGTGTAGGCCACGGCGGCGTACGACGTGGCGCCGAAGCGCACGTCGCGCAGGATCAGCTCGGCGTCGTACTGCTCGATGGCGTTGTAGAGCGAGCCGGCGTCGGTGATGACGACCTGGGCCTGGTCGGCGCCGAGCGCCTCGACGGTGGCGGCGTAGTTGTTGGCGACGACGCCCTCGACCTCGATGCCGAGACCCTCCGAGAGGTAGTCGGTGAGGGGGCCGAGCGCCTCGGCGAGGTCCTCGCCCTCGACGGACGGGACGAGCGACAGCGTGATCGACTCCGGCCACTCGGTGGCGGCTTCGGCGTTGTCGGTGGTGTCGGACGTCGCGCAGCCGGCGAGTCCGAGGGCGAGCGCCGCGACGGCACCCGACGCGATCAGGGTCTTGCGCATGGGAGGGTTCACCTTTCGAGGGGGTGGCCCGTGCCGGGCAGCACGGGGGTCTGCGCGTCGGCCCGGCGGGCCCACGCGAGGATCTGGGGGGCGAGCTCGGCGAGGGTCGCCGCGCGCATGGTCACGTCGGCGGCGGAGCCGGCGGCCGTGGCGCCCACGAGGGCGGTGTCGGCGCCGAGCGCGGCGGCCGGGGCCAGGTCGTTCTCGACGATGTCGCCGATGGAGAGGACCGGTCCGCGCGCCAGCGCCTCCCGGATGATCGGGGCGAGGCCGGCGGGCTTGCCGCTGTCGTAGCGCAGCTCGTCGAAGTGCCGCCGCACGCCCCAGCTCTCGAGCAGCGCCTCCACGCCGAGCTCGGGGGCGTTGGTCGCCAGTATGACGCGCGTCGACGCGGGCAGCGCCTCGAGCAGCTCGGCCAGGCCGGGCGCCATGTCGACGGCGCCGTCGGGCCCGCCGAGCGCGGCGCGGCTGGCGAGGTACGCCTCCTGCGTGGCCGCCGCGTCGAGCCCCGCCTCCGCCGCGAGCGTGCCGACGACGTCGTAGCCGTCGCGGAAGCGCGACTCGGTGCCGTCATCGAACGCCGCGATCGTCCGCTCCACGAGTGCGAGGAACTCCGGGCCGACGCGCCGTGCGGCCTCGCGGGCGTACGCGAGCACCGCGCCGTTGCCGACGGCGACGGTGCCGTCGAAGTCGAACACCAGGGTCGCGGTCACCGGCACTCCTTCACGCTCGCGAACAATGCGTCCACGCTATGGCAAGTTCGTGGACGGATTGGTCACGAGGAGATGAACATCCGGTGACCGGTGCGTTCGCGGACCGCCCTCGCCGCGAGAATCCATGCCCGCGCCGAGAAGTCAGGCGCGCACGGATTCTCGGCGCGGCGATGGACTCTCGCCGGCCGGCGGGCGTGCGGGCAGGGCTCAGCGGGGGAGGGCGGCGTTCCAGCGCAGGCGCGGGGGTTCGGCTGCCGCCTCGCGCGCGAATTCGGCCGCGTCGGCGACCGGGAAGAGCGTGACGAGCCGCAGGCGCTGTCCCTCGTCCACGCCATAGCAGAGCACGCCGGATCCGCCGGAGCCGGCCGTGACGACCGCGCGCGTGGGAACGCCGTCGACGGGCACGTCGAGCACCGCGACGGCGTCGGCGGGCGGGTCCTGCAGCAGGGGCAGCGCCGCGGCGGTCACGCGCGCGAGCGGCGTCTCGTCCGGGCTGTCGCCGAGCCGGAACGCCGCCCCGGGCAGCCCGAGCGCGCAGGCGAGCACGCCGTCGTTCCAGCGGTCGCGCTTGTAGCCGTAGGGCGTGGGCACGTCGGAGAAGAAGTAGCCGTACACGTGCACGACGCCCGCGTTGCCGATCGGGAACTCCGCATCGATCCCCGCCGCGTCATGCAGCAGGTCGAACAGCTCGCGCGTGATGACGGGCGCCCCGACGTTCTCGTCGACGACGGTCGAGTGCCCCCACAGCTCGAGCCGCCCGGCGCGCGCGTCCTCGCGCACGCAGCGCAGCGCAGCGTCGAGCCCGTCGGTCACCGGTAGTTGACGAACTGGAGGTCGAGGTCGAGGTCCTTCGACTTCAGCAGGCGGATGACCTCCTGCAGGTCGTCGCGGCTCTTGCTCGAGACGCGCACCTCGTCGCCCTGGATCTGGCTCTTGACGCCCTTCGGGCCCTCGTCGCGGATGATCTTGCCGATCTTCTTCGCGTTGTCCTGATCGATCCCGTTCTTGAGGCTCGAGACGATCCGGTACTCCCTGCCGCTGGCCTGCGGCTCGCCCGAGTCGAGGCTCTTCAGCGAGATGCCGCGCTTGATGAGCTTCGACTGGAACACGTCGAGCACCGCGAGCGCGCGGTCGTCGCTGTTGGCCTTGATGAGGATCTGCTCACCGCTCCACTCGATCGAGGCGTCGGTGCCGCGGAAGTCGTAGCGCTGCTCGACCTCCTTGCGCGCCTGGTTGAGGGCGTTGTCGGCCTCCTGGCGGTCGACCTTGGAGACGATGTCAAAGGAGCTGTCTGCCATGGCCACAGCCTACCGGTGGGCCTCAATACGCGTAGACGTTCTCGGAGATCTGGGACGTGCCCTCGGGGCCGGGCGCGCCGTCGGGCACGACCGCGAAATGCCCCGTCTCGCCGTCCGTCTGCAGCCCCGCTCCCTCGTCGCTGCAGACGACGACCCAGGCCCCCTCGTCCCGATGGGAGAGGAGGCAGATGGCGCCGGGATCCTCGCCTCTCATGAGCCACAGGGAGGAGCCCTCGTGCTCGCCGACCGCGCGCGCCGAGTCGAGGTCTGCCCCGTCGCCCGCCTGCGCGGGCAGGTCGCCGGGGACGGCGTCCGCGGCCTCGGCCTCGCGATCGAGCACCGAGTACGTCGGGCCGGCCGCCGCGCAGCCGGCGAGGGCGAGCGCCGCGCATGCCGTGGCGAGCGCGAGCAGCGCGCGCCGGCGGGGGCGCATGGAGGCGGGGGCCGCTGAGCGGGCGGGATCGGGCGTCATGCGCCGAACCTATCGGCACCGGCGCCCGGTGCGCGAGCGATTCGTAGACTGGCGGCGACCGGAGGGAGGACGCAGACATGCGACCGATGACCGAGCAGGAGGTGCTCGACTCGCTCGTGAACGCCACGCCCGACGAGCGGAGGGTCGCGGCGCTCCCGCACGACTTCCCGCTCGTGGAGTGGGATCACCTCGACTTCCTCGCCTGGGCCGACCCGGATTCGCGCGGGCGCGGATACATCGTCGCCGAGATCGGCGGCGAGCCGACGGGCGTCGTCGTGCGGCGGGCGAACGGATCGTCGCGGGCGCGCGCCGCGTTCTGCAACATCTGCCGCACGATGCAGCCCGGCAACCAGGTGGCGCTGTTCACCGCGCGCAAGGCGGGGGAGGAGGGCGAGCTGGGCAACAGCGTGGGCACCTACATGTGCGCGGATCTGTCGTGTCACGAGAACGTGCGGCTCGCGCTGCCGCTCGCGCCGAACGAGTACCGCGCGAGCGTCGACATGAAGATCGACGGCACCGCCCGCCGCTCGCGCGAGTTCGTCGCCCGCGTGGCCGAGGCCGCCTGACGCGGCGATTTCGGCGCGACCGCCGCAGCGGGTACTATGGATGTTCGCGCCTCCGGTTGGCTGAACAAGTCGGCCGGGCGCGCATCCTGGTAGGTTGCCCGAGCGGCCAAAGGGATCTGACTGTAAATCAGACGGCTCAGCCTTCGGGGGTTCGAATCCCTCACCTACCACGTGCGAGGCCCGCATCCATCGGATGCGGGCCTCCGTCGTTCCCGGGGTCGTGGATCGCGCGGCACCGGGCGTTCACCGGGCGGCGATAGCGTGGGGAGCATGACGACTCCGGGGGAACTGCGGGCGCTGGCGCGCGAGATCGCGGCCGAGGCCGCCGAGCTGGCGGCGCGGCGCCGGGCCGAGGGGGTCGCGATCGCGGCGAGCAAGTCGACGCTCGCCGACATCGTGACCGAGGCCGACCGCGAGGTCGAGGCGCTCATCCGCGCGCGCCTCGCCGCGCAGCGACCGGATGACGCCTTCTACGGCGAGGAATCCGGCGCGGGGAGCGGCACGTCGGGGATCACGTGGGTGGTCGACCCGATCGACGGCACGGTGAACTACGCGTTCGGCATGCCGGCATGGGCCGTGAGCATCGGCGTGGTCGAGGGCGGCGCCGATCCGATGACCTGGCACGCGCTCGCCGGCGTCGTGCACGCGCCGGTGCTCGGCGAGGTGTTCGAGGCGGCCGCGGGCGAGGGCGCGTGGCTCGGCGGGCGGCGGCTCGAGGTCACGCGGGAGGCGCCGGCGGGCGCGCTCATCGCCACGGGCTTCAGCTACGACGCCGCGTCGCGCCAGGAGCAGCTCGCGCTCGTGCAGCGCGTGATGCCGCTCGCGCGCGACCTGCGCCGCATCGGCGCCGCGTCGCTCGATCTCGCGTACGTCGCGGCCGGCCGGCTCGACGCCTACTACGAGCGCGGGCTGCGTCCGTGGGATCTCGCCGCCGGCGCGCTGCTCGTGCAGGAGGCCGGCGGACGCGTGGGCTGGCACCCCGCCGACGAGCGCGGCCGCGCGATGATCGTGACCGGCGGCCCGGCGATCTTCGACGAGCTCTACGTCGCCGTCGCGCCCGACGCCTGACCGCTCCCATCCGTCACTCGGCGGGGGTGTCGGAAGATTTAACACGCCCGTTTCCCGAACCGGCGGCGTGGACTGGCGATGCCCAGGTTCATCCGGGTAGTGTGTGGGTTACCCGATCGTTATAGTCCGATCCCGACGGACGAGGCGGTCGGTGCCCCCGATACACGAGTGCCGATCCCCCGCGGCACCCGAGCGAAAGCCTCCGTACGCCCGTGCCTCACGACCTCCCCCCGGCCGAGCAGCCGACGCGCCTCTCGCGGCGCGCGCTGCGCGCCCAGGCAGCAGGTCTCGCCGCGGCGCTCGCGCAGGCCGAGGCGGCGGCATCGTCGGATCGCGCCGTGGCCGTTCCCGAGCGGCGCTCGGCGGAGGTCGCGCCCGTGGCGCACCCCCCGGCCCAGATCGCCCCTGCCGCAAGCGTGGAGCCCGCAACGGTGGAGCCCGCTGCCGAGGCGCCTGCGACGAGCAAGCCGACGCCCGCCGAGACCGTGCCGCTGACCCGTCGTCAGCGCCGTGCCCTCGCGCAGTCGGCTGCGCACAAGCCCGTCGACCTCGTCTCGGTCGAGGTCGACGACGCGGCCGCGGCCCCCGCGACGCCGCTCGAGGCCGCCGCCGAGGCGCCCGACGCCGAGTCCTCGATCGCGATCGACGAGGTCCCCGCGCCCGAGGTCATCGCTCCGACGGAGCCGGCGGAGCCCGCAGAAGCGGATGAGCCGGACGAGCAGTCCGAGCCCGTCGAGGCGGACGCCTCGAGCTCGTCGGACGATCCATTCGTCGAGGCCGTCCGCGCCTTCGGTGCGACCGGCGAGACCCCGGTCATCCGCGACGCCGCCGAGAGCGGGCGCGCCGAGGAGGCCGACCACGTCGCGCCGCGGCGCCCGCGCCGGCTGCGGCGCGTCATGGCCACCACCACCGCTTCGCTCGGCGTGATGGGGATCGTCGGCGCCCTCGCGGTGGGCCTGACCACGCCGATCGGCGCGATCGCCGCTCCCGCCGAGGGCGAGAACCCCGCGACCCTGGCCTCGGCGTCCGGCTCGATGGGCGGATCGAAGGCCGACATCCAGGCCTTCGTGGCGCCGGCCGACGTGACGGCGGAGGCGCTCGAGGCGTCGAGCTCGTACGCCTCGACGAGCTACAGCGAGCTCGCGGCCGCCGAGGGCATCAATGCCTCGGGCGCCGCCTTCACGAACGACCCGACGGCCGACATCCAGTGGCCGTTCCTCGTGGGCGTGGGCATCAGCTCGCCCTACGGGTACCGCTGGGGCCGGCTGCACGAGGGTCTCGACTTCGTGCCGGGCGCGGGCGCGCCGATCCAGGCGATCGCCGACGGCACCGTGCGCATCGCCACCGAGGCGGGCGGCTCGTACGGCGTGAACGTCTACATCGACCACATCATCGACGGCCAGCTCGTCACGAGCCACTACGCGCACATGCAGTACGGCTCGCTGCGGGTGGTGCCCGGCCAGCGCGTCGAGGTGGGCGACATCATCGGCCTCACGGGCAACACCGGCCGCTCGTACGGCGCGCACCTGCACTTCGAGATCATCATCGGCGGATCCACGATCGACCCGATGCCGTGGCTGCAGAAGTGGGCGGGCACGCACTATCCGGACGAGGCCGCCGCGGAGCCGGCGGGTCAGCCCGAGACCTCGGAGGGATGAGCCCCGGTTCGTGAAGGACCGCGGCGGGATGGTATTCTCTTCTGGTTGCCCGTGACCGGGCAGCACGCCCCGATAGCTCAGTGGCAGAGCACTTCCATGGTAAGGAAGGGGTCGTCAGTTCAATCCTGACTCGGGGCTCGCAGCATCTACGGATGCAGTCGCGGCGGAGTAGCTCAGTTGGTGAGAGCGCACGACTCATAATCGTGAGGTCGCGGGTTCAAGCCCCGCCTCCGCTACCGCATGCAGGCCCCCGGTTCGCCGGGGGCTTTCGCGTTCCCGGCTCAGGACGCCTGCCCGCGGGTGACCGCATCGCGCACGGCGACGACAAACGCTCCGGGGGCGTCGACCTGGAGGGCATGGCCACCGCGGGGGACGATCCTCAGTTCTGCGCCGTCGATCCCGCGGGCGAGCTCTCTCGCCGCGGGCAGACTGGGCCGGTCGGCAGACCCGCACAGCACCACGGTGGGGGCGTGTATCCGAGGGAGCGCATCGCGCAGATCCGCCCGCGCGCCGGCATCCAGCGCCGCGAGCAGTGCAGGCTTCTCCAGCCCTTCCGGAAGCCCGAGCAGTCGCGACGGGATGGCGGTGATGAGGGCCCGCTGCAGGGACATGAGCGCGCGCGGGGGCCGCACCTGTCCGTCGTCCCAGCTGGAAGCGGCCTGCCCGGCGCCGGCGATGAAGACGACCAGGTCGGCCACACGCCGATTCTCTCAGGCGGTCGCGCGCAGCGTGGCCTCGCGGCAGAGGTCGCGGATCGCGGCCGTGATGCTCGCGCGGGCGCCGATGGGACGCGTGTCGCCGAGGTGCGCGCCGGCGAGGCACTCCCAGCCGTCCTCGGTGGCGCAGACGTAGCCGACGACCGTGTCGTCGAGCAGGATCTGGTAGCAGTCGAGCCCCACGGGCACGATCTCGGCCTCGGGGGCCCGGCCGAGCGCGGGGTGCCCGGCGCTCATCGGCGCGTTGGTGCGCGAGGGGCGGGCGGTGGTGGTCGGGTCGGTCATCAGCGTCATCGTCTTCTCCGATCTCGACATCACGGTGGCAGCATGTGCGCTGCTGTCACCACTCTCCCGATGAGGCCCGCTTTCGCGGAATCGAGCGACGAGGCTTGACGACCGTATGCCGCACGGGCTATGGACCGGACGCTGCTCAGGGCGACGGAGTGAACGTGATCGATCCGGTCGCGCTCTCGGCGGCGATGCGCTCGAGGCGCGCGGGATCGGTCGAGGGCGGCGTGACGGCGTCGAACTCGAAGCGCAGGTCGATGGCCGGAGCCACCCAGATCGCCACGCGCTGCCGAGCCTCCGTCCACGACAGGAGGAACCCCTCGCGGCGACGCAGCTTGGTCACGACGACCGCCTTGACGTGTGCGAGCTCGTCGTCGTCCACCTCGACGGGGTCGGGGTGTCCGTCGTAGTAGAGGCGGCCCATCTCCACACCGTAGACCCCCGGGGCGTGCGGCGCCATGGCCTGCGCCATTCCGAGAGACGCGCGGGTCTCAGGCGGCGGCGTACGGCGCGGGGCGGCCGTAGAGGTAGCCCTGCGCGTAGTCGATGCCCGCGTCGACGGCGGTGCGGCGGTGCCGCTCGGTCTCCACACCCTCCGCGAGCGTCCTGGCGCCCACCATGCGCGCCGCCGCCACGTACGCGCGCAGCTTCCTCGCCTCGGTCAGTCCGTCGCCGTCCGCGGGGACGGCGTTCCACAGCAGGGACTTGTCGATCTTGACGATGTCGGGGCGCAGGTCGATGATGCGCTCGACGTTGGCGTGGTTGGTGCCGGCGTCGTCGATCAGGAGCATCGCGTCGAGCTCGTCGACGTGCTCGCGCACGCGGCTGTCGGTGCCGAGCACCGAGGTCTCGAGCAGCTCGATGCCCCAGCGCCGACCGCGAGGCAGGAGCGAGCGCACCTCGGGCCGCGCGATCGACTGCGCCGACAGGTTGATCGTCACGGAGTAGGACGCCGGGATGGCCGAGGCCGCCGCGACGGCGCTGCGCGCGAGCGCGAGCTCGAGCTCGACGATCCCGCACGCCGGGTCCGCCAGGTGCTCGGTAGGCGGCCGCCCGTCCTCGAACCGCGCGAGGGCCTCGTATCCGACGATCCCGCCGGTCCGCGTCGAGACGAGCGGCTGGAAGACGATGCGGTGCGCGGGCACGTCCCCTCGTCGCGTGGCACGACGTGCCTGATCGATGTCGCCCGTCACACTCATCCGTTCTCGTGGCGCGGTTCTCTCGAGCGCGACGTTACCAGTGTGACGGGTGGGAGTGGTGTGCCGATTTGCGCCGGAGACCCTCCCGAGAATGTCTTCCGGAATGCTGCCCGATAGTCCCCGGGCAGCTATGGCGGATGCCCAGGCCCGTTCGGTATGGTCAGGGCGCACTCGCACCCCCGACCACACAGCACCCGGCGGCCCGGTCACATGGCACCGCCGGAGTGCCCGAACCGGTGAGACATGGCACGTTCGAACGACAGGGTCCTGACTCCCCTCGTCAGCCGCGTGCGCCGGGCGTGGAAGCACCAGTCGCGCTTCTCGCTCACCACCGCCATCGGCTCGCTCTACTTCGCCGCGCTCGCCGGGGCGCACCTCCTCGCGCACGATCACGGCCCGGTGCAGGCCGCGCCCGAGGTCACGGTGCTGCTGTTCGGTCTGGCGGGCATGCTCGTGGCGCTCATCGCCGGGCGGCGGTTCCCCCGCTGGGCGGGGATGGCCCTGTCGTTCCTGCTGGGCGGCGGGATCGCGGCGGTCCTGACCTCGAGCGACCACCCCGGCACGGTGGTCGCGGCGCTCCTCGTCGTGCCCGTGCTGATGGTGTACCTCGGCTTCCAGCCCGCCGGCATGGCGCGCCTGGCCGCCGCCGTCGTCATCGCCATCTGCGCGGTGGCCGTCTTCGGCGGCCGCATCGAGCCGATGCACACATCGAGCGGGTCGTGGGTGGTCGTGTACGGCGGGATCGTGTGCTGGCTCGTGCTCGAGGTCTCGCTCGCGCTGGGGGAGGACCTCTCCCGCGTGGTGCGGACCGATCCCCTCACGGGAGCGCTCAACCGGCGGGGACTGAACCGCTACGTGCGCGAGACCCGCCGGTCGGGGGCGGAGCGCTGGATCCTCGTCGCCGACATCGACGGGCTCAAGCCCCTCAACGACCAGCACGGCCATGCCGCGGGCGACGCGCTGCTGCGGGCGACCGTCGCGTCGTGGCAGGAGGTGCTCGGGCCGAACGACGTGGTCGGGCGCTGGGGCGGCGACGAGTTCGTCATCATCTTCCGCGCCTCGGGCGAAGCGGCCGCGCGCGAGGTGGAGGCGCGCCTGCGCGAGGCAGCCGCGCAGCCGTTCAGCGCCGGGCTGGTGCGGCTGCAGTACGGGCCGGGGCTCGACATGCTCGTGCGTCTCGCCGACGACGACCTGTACCGCGAGAAGCGCGAGCGACCGCCGCGGGCCGACACCATCACCGCGCCGGTGATCACGGGCGACACGGTGGACGAGAGCGTGCAGGCCTGGCCGGCGCTCGTGTCGATCGGGGCGGCCGCCCTCTACGTCGCCAGCGCCGCCGTCGGCCTGATGTCGGCGATGACCGTGTGGCAGGTGGTGGCCGAGACCGCGGCCGTTGCCGTCGGCGTGGCGGCCATCTTCGTCGCGGTCCGGCTCGGCGCGCGCTACCCCCACTGGGGCGTCCTCGTCTGGGCGGGCGTGATGGCGGTCACCCTCATGGTGCGGGCGGGCGTGCGCGACGACGCGGACGGGCTCATCGAGCTGCTGTTCTGCCTGCCGCTGTTCGCGGTGATCTCGGGGTGGTTCTATCGCCGCCGCGTCGGGCGCTCCTTCCTGGCCGCCATCATCCTCGGCGTGCTCGCGACGGTGGCGTTCCTTCCCGCGGAGGTCGCCGAGGCGGTCGGATCGATGCCGCTCGTCGCGGCCATCGCCACCGCCTGGCTGCTGCTCGAGGCGGTGCACGCCGTGCGCCACGGGGAGCGCACGCTCGCCGAGACCGATCCCCTCACGCACGCCCTGAACCGCCTCGGCCTCGACCGCGCCTTCGAGCGCGCCGCCGAGCGCACGCGGCGGCGGGGGCTGCCGCTCGCCTACGTCGCCGTCGACTTCGACGGCTTCAAGCAGATCAACGACGAGCAGGGCCACGACGCGGGCGACCGCCTGCTCCAGTCCGCGGTGGAGGCGTGGCGCGACGCGCTGCGCGCGGACGACGTGATCGGCCGGGTGGGCGGCGACGAGTTCGTCATCCTCCTGCCGGGTGCGTCGGCCGCCGCAGCCGAGGCGACGATGACGCGCCTGCACGCCGAGGCGGGCGGCGGCTGGTCGTGGGGCGTGGCCGAGCTGCGCGACGGCGACGACGCCGCGTCGGTCGGAGCGCGCGCCGATGCGGTGCTCTACGCGGCCAAGGCCGCCCGGAACTGATCCGCGGGGCGAACCGCCGGGGTAGCGTGGAGCGGTTGCCGCCGAGAACAGGAGCCCGATGACCGCCGACGCCCGCACCCCCAGGACCTACCTCGCGTTCGTGGCGATCGGCCTCGTCTCCGGCTTCATGTCCGGCCTGTTCGGCGTGGGCGGCGGCACCGTGATCGTGCCTCTGCTCGTGCTGCTGGCGGCGTTCGGGCAGAAGCTCGCCTCGGGCACGTCGGGCGCGTCGATCATCGTCACCGCCGCGGTCGGCGTCATCTCCTATGCCGCGCACGATCAGGTGAACTGGCTGGCGGCGGCGCTGCTCGCCGTCGGCGGTGTGGTCGGCGCGCCGATCGGGGCGCAGCTGCTGCATCGGATCAGCGAGGCGGCCCTGCGCTGGATCTTCGTCGGCTTCCTCGTCGTCGTCATGATCAGCCTCTTCTTCATCATCCCGGACCGCAGCGCAGACGTGCCGATGAACGTGTGGATCGGGCTCGCGCTCATCGCGACGGGGGTCGTCACGGGCGTGCTGTCCGGCCTCATCGGCGTGGGCGGCGGGATCATCGTCGTGCCGGTGCTGATCCTCCTCTTCGGCGCGAGCGACCTCGTCGCCAAGGGCACGTCGCTGCTCATGATGATCCCCACGACCATGTCGGGCGCGTGGCGCAACTGGCGCAACCGCAACATCGACTGGGCGGCCGCGGGGGTGATCGCCCTGGCGACGTGCGTCACGACGCCGCTCGGGGCGATCGTCGCCGGCGTCGTGGACCCCGTCGTGGCGAACTGGCTGTTCGTGGCGTTCCTCGTGCTCATCGCCGCGCAGATGGCGCAGCGCGCGATCCGCGCCGGCCGCCAGGGCCGCTGACCGGGAGCGGCCACGACAAGCCGCGTAGGATCGAACGGTGGCCGTGAATCCTGATCTCGTCGGCCGGGAGTTCCCGCCGACGCCGCCGTACCTCGTGGGTCGCGAGAAGGTGCGCGAGTTCGCGCGCGCCGTGCTCGCGCAGTCCCCGCAGCATCACGACGTCGAGGCCGCGCGCGCCCTCGGCTACGCCGATGTCGTGGCGCCGCCGACCTTCGCGATGGTCGTGCAGGACCTCACGCTGCAGCAGCTGCTGGGCGACGAGTCCGCCGGCATCGTGCTGGAGCGCACGGTGCACGCCGAGCAGCGGTTCCGCTACTCGCGCCCGATCGTGGCCGGCGACGAGCTCACCGCCACGCTGCGCGTGACGCAGGTGCGCGCGATGGGCGGCGCGTCGATGGTCACGAGCGAGTCGGACGTCGTCGACGCCGACGGTGCGCACGTGGTCACGACCACCTCGATCCTCGTCGTGGGAGGGGCCGAATGAACGCCGGAGACGTGCTCGCCGAGCGCACCGTGCACCTCACGCGCGAGTCGCTCGTGCGCTACGCCGGGGCGTCGGGCGACTTCAACCCGATCCACTACCGCGACGATGTCGCCCAGCGCGTGGGCCTGCCCGGCGTGCTCGCGCACGGCATGCTCACCATGGGCATCGCCGGATCGGTCGTGGCCGATGCGCTCGGCGACGCCGGCCGCATCCTCGAGTACGGCGTGAAGTTCACCAAGCCCGTCGTCGTCGACGCCGAGGCCGGCGCGGACGTGGCGATCGTCGCCACCGTCGGCAAGGTCGAGGACGACGGCACGGCGCGCGTGGACCTGACGGTGAGCCACGGCGAGACGAAGGTGCTCGGCAAGGCCCAGTTGCGGGTGCGGGTGTGACGGAGCCGGCCGAGTCGATCCCGCTGTCGCGGCTGACGACCCTGCAGGTGGGCGCCGCGCCCGCCCGCATGGTCGAGGCGCGCACGCGCGATGAACTCGTCGCGGCCCTGCGGGAGGTGTGGGCCGACGGCGACGACTGGTTCGTGCTCGGCGGCGGATCGAACCTGCTGGCGGGAGACGAGCCCTTCGACGGCACCGTCGTGCGGATCCTCACGACCGGCTTCGCAGAGGTTCCCGGCGCGCCGGAGGGGCGCGTGCGCGTGCGCGTGGGGGCGGGGCAGAACTGGGACGAGCTCGTGGCCTGGTCGGTGTCGCAGGGCCTGCGCGGCATCGAGGCGATGTCGGGCATCCCCGGCACGGCCGGCGCGGCGCCCATCCAGAACGTCGGCGCCTACGGGCAGGAGATCGTGCAGACGCTCGTCGAGGTCGAGCTGATCGACGAGGCCACCGGCGAGGTGCACGTGGTGCCCGCCGCCGAGCTGGGGCTCGGCCCGCGCACCTCCGACCTGAAGCGGCACTACGGCGAGGAGCCCGCGCGCTCGGCGGTGATCCTCTCGCTCACGCTCGAGCTCGAGCGCGTGGGCACGGATCCGCGCCCCGTCACGGACGCGCGCATCGCCTCGGCGATCGGCCTGCCGCCGGGTGCGGAGGCCTCGCTGGCGTCGATCCGCGACACCGTGCTGCGCATCCGCGCGGCCAAGGGCATGGTGCTCGACGCCGCCGACGACGACACCCGCAGCGCCGGCTCGTTCTTCAACAACCCGATCGTCACCGAGCAGGAGGCGCGCTCGCTGCCCGCCGACTGCCCGCGCTGGCCGATGGAGCCCGACATCGACGCCGTCTCGGTGATCCCGCTCGAGCGGTTCGACGGGTGGGTGCCCGCCCCCGCGCCACGCCAGGCGCCCGTGAAGGTGAGCGCGGCGTGGCTCATCGAGCACTCGGGCCTGCGCAAGGGGTTCCGGCTCGGCCGCTCGCGCGCCTCGCTGTCGACCAAGCACACCCTCGCGATCACGAACCGCGGGGGAGCGACCGCCGGCGAGATCGCGGAGCTCGCCCGCTTCGTGCAGATGCGCGTGGCGCAGGAGTTCGGCATCGAGCTGCGCCCCGAGCCGGTGTTCGTCGGCGTGGAGCTGTGAGCGGCCGCTGACGCCGTTCGGCGGCCGCCCCGGCGGGCCCGGGGCTCAGTCGGCGCGCGCCGGTCTCTTTGTCCGCAAGTCTCTGCCAAGTCCGCGCGTCTGAACAGCCGGATTCGACAGAGACTTGCGGACATGGGCTCGGCCGGCGGGCCCGGGGCTCAGTCGGCGCGCGAGGGCTCGCCCTGTGCGTCGGCATCGGCGTCGGGCGCCTCGGGCGCGGCGGAGAGCGGGCCGTCGGGGCGGATCAGCTCGCGCACCTCCGCCATGAAGCTCGTCAGCTGCTGCTGCTGCCAGCGCAGCTGGCGGGCGCGGTCCTCGGCGTCGTGCAGCACGGCCGTCGTGTGCCCCGTGACCGTCTCGACGATCTTCTGGGCCTTCGCCCGCGCGCGCTCGAGCGTCTCGCGGGCGCGCACCTGCGCGTCGGCCTCGATCTGCGCCGCCTGCGCGCGCATCAGGCGCTCGTAGTCGTCGGCCTTCGCCGAGATCCGCTGGGCGTGCTCGAGCGATGCGGCGACCTGCTCGTTCGCATCCGCCGTGATGCGCTCGGCGTGCGCCACGGCCTGGTTGTGCAGCACGAGGAACTCCTGCTGCGCGTCGTCCTGGCGGCGGGTGAGCGACTCCTCGAACTCCAGCAGGCGGGCGTTCATCTCGCGCACCTCGCGCTCCGTGTCGGCGCGCAGCTGCGAGGTCTCGCTCGTCACGAGCGCGCGCAGCGCGGCGGCGCCCTTCTCGGCCTCGGTGCGGATCGCGGCCGCCTCGCGCTCGGCCTGCGCCACCTTCTCGGCGGCGTGCTTCGCCTCGCGCTCGATGCGGGCCTCGTGCGCCATGTACTCCGTCTCCATCTTGAGACGGATCTGGTCGGCGTCGTGCTGGGCCTGCGCCGTGATGCGCGCCACATCGGCGTCGAGCTCGGCGCGCTGCGCGGCGACGTCGTCGCGCGCGGCCTCGAGCAGGCGCTCGGCCTGCAGCGCGGTGTTCTGGATGAGCGTGTTCGCCTGCTCCTCGGCCACGCGCAGCACGGCCTCGAACTGCTGACGGGTCTGCGGCTGATCGCCGTCGCCCGCGCCGTCCGAGAGCTCCGTCGTGAGCGCGGCGATCTGCTGCTCCGCCTCTGCGGCCTTCGCCTGCGCCGCCGCGAGCTGCGCGGCGCGCTCCTCCGACTCGGCGCGCAGCCGCTCGGCCTCCGCGCGCAGCCGCTCGGCCTCGGCGCGCTGCTCCTCGAGCTCCTGGCGGTGCCGGTCCTCGAGCGAGGCGAGCCGCGCCGAGACGCTCTGCAGCTTCGTGCCGAGGTCGGCGACCGCCGCGTCCACCTCCTCGCGGTCGTAGCCGCGGAAGCCGATCGAGAACTCGGCCTGCTCCGGCGATCCCGTCGGGAACAGGTCGTCGAATTCTTCGCGGCGACCGCCGCCGTCGGTCGTGGACGTGCTCATGCGGAGGCGTCTCCCTGCAGTCGGGGTTCACGCGACGCGTGTCGCGCGGGTGGGGGAGGGTGCAGGGGCGCTTCCGTAGGACCGAGCCTGCGTGTTCATCGTAGGAGGCCGTGGGGTGCGCCTCAATGGAACCGGACGGATCCGGACGGCATATATCGGCAGCGAGGGGCGGTCGCGGCCGCTCAGGCGCCGAACAGGCGCTGCAGGCGGCGCACCCCCTCGAGCAGCTGGTCGTCGCCGAGTGCGTACGACAGGCGCAGGAAGCCGCTGGGGCCGAACGCCTCGCCGGGCACGACGGCCACCTCGGCCTCGTCGAGGATCAGGTCGGCCAGCTCGAGCGAGCTCTCGACGCGTCGCCCGGCCCATTCGCGGCCGAGCAGGCCCGTCACGTCGGGGTATGCGTAGAAGGCGCCCTGCGGGGTCGGCACCGAGACGCCGGGGATCTTCGACAGCTCGTCGACGATCAGGCGGCGGCGGCGGTCGAACGCCTCGCGCATCCGGTCCACCTCGTCCTGCGGCCCGCTCAGCGCCGCGATCGCGGCGCGCTGCGCGACGTTGTTGACGTTGCTCGTGAGGTGCGACTGCAGGTTCGCCGCGATCCTGATCGCGTCGGCCGGGCCGATCATCCAGCCCACGCGCCAGCCCGTCATGGCGTAGGTCTTCGCCACGCCGTTGACGAGGATCGTCTGGCCGGCCAGCTCGGGCACGGCCTCTACGATCGAGACGGCCCGCGCCCCGTCGTAGGTGAGGTTCTGGTAGATCTCGTCGGTGATCACCCAGATGCCGTGCGCGAGCGCCCATTCGCCGATCGCGCGCGTCTCCTTCTCGGTGTACACCGATCCGGTGGGGTTGGAGGGCGAGACGAACACGAGCGCCGTCGTGCGATCGGTGCGCGCGGCCTCCAGCTGGTCGACCGTCACCTTGTAGTCCTGCTCGGACCCGGCGAACACCTCGACGGGCGTGCCGTCGGCGAGCTGGATCGCCTCCGGGTAGGTCGTCCAGTACGGCGCGGGCAGCAGGACCTCGTCACCGGGGTTCACGACGGCCTGGAACGCCTGGTAGACCGACTGCTTGCCGCCGTTGGTCACGATGATCTGCGACGGCGAGACCTCCAGGCCCGAGTCGCGCAGCGTCTTCGCGGCGATCGCCTCGCGCAGCGCCGGCAGGCCCGCGGCGGCGGAGTAGCGGAAGTTGGCGGGGTTGCGCAGGGCCTCCGCCGCGGCGTCGACGACGAACTGCGGCGTCGCGAAGTCCGGCTCGCCCGCGGCATAGGAGATGACGGGGCGCCCCTCCGCCTTGAGCGACTTCGCCTTGGCGTCGACCTTCAGGGTCGCCGATTCGGCGATGGCGGAGATCTTGCGGGAGAGGGGGGCGCGTTCGGTCACGCGTCCATCGTAGGACCCGTCGCCGCCGCTGTGCAGGGCCCCCGCGGCCCTCACGCCGTGGCGCGGAGGGCGGCCCACAGATCCGCGCGCGCCGCGAACGACGTCAGCTCGCGCCCGAGCAGGTCCTCGGCGCGGACGATGCGGGCGCGGACGGTGTGGCGGTGAACGCCCAGGGCGCGGGCGGCGTCCTCGTAGCGCGCGTCGTGCTCCAGCCAGACCCGCAGCGTCGCGGCGAGGGAAGGATGCGCGTCGAGCGGGGCCAGCGCCGCACGCGCGGCGGCGCGGGCATCATCCCCGAGCACGTCGAGCACGGCGATGTCGCCCTCGCGGAACACCGCGACGCCGTCGCGGGCGCGGTCGCGCGCCGCGCGGGCCTGATCGATCGCGCGGGCCAGGTGATCGTAGGCGGTGGGGGGCGACACCCCCACGGGCGCGGCGAACCGCTGCGCGATGTCGCCGAACACGTCGGGCGCGCCGCGACCGGCGATCACCGCAACGCCGCCGCCCGGGTGCGCGCCGAACGCCAGGCGCCCGCGCAGCTGCGCGGCCCGCAGCTCGAGGTAGGACAGCACAGCGTCGGAGTCGTCGCTCGTCAGCGCGACGGTGATCGGCTCGGCCGGCAGCCCGCCCCAGGGCGCCGTGACATCGCGGGCGAGGGGGAGCTCGCCGCGCAGGAGCGCGCGCAGCACGCCCTCGCGCAGGCTCGCGCGCGCGAGCGACAGCTCCTCGCGTTGCTCGAGCGCGAACCCGGCCATCGCGACGACCGTGGTGACGACCCCGCGCTCCTCCTGATCCAGTCGGCCGTCCGCCGCCGCCTCGACCGCCAGCGCCCCGCGCAGCGCCCCGCCGCGCCCGAGCGTCTGGATCTGGAACGCGCGCCCGTCGAGCGGCACCGTCTCAGCCGCCCTCACCCCGACGCCGAGGATGCGCGTGACCTCGGCCTGCAGGCCGTGCGCGGCGGCGAGTGCCAGGCGGCCCGGCCGCGCATGGGTGGGCGTGCCCGTCGCGTCGTAGAGGCCCACCCAGCGTCCGAGCTGCGTGGCGAGCTCGGCGAGCGTGGCACCGAGAGGATCGGGCCGGAGCGCGGCGAGCGAGATCGCTCGCTGCGCGGCGAGCGCCCAGCTGCGGCGGGCGAAGGCTTCGGCCGCGAGGGCGTCGGCGTTGGCGCGGGCCACGGCGATGAAGGGCGTGCGGAAGGGCACCTCGAACAGGGCGAGCTTTGCCGCGGCGCACGCGGCGATCAGGCCGTCGGGCACCCCCTGGCGCACCACCTCCGTGCCGAACCCGAGCGCGGCCACCCCGCGGGCGACGAGCCGATCGACGTAGGGCTCGAAGCCCTCCGCGCCGTCGAACTGCGTGCCGGTCGTGAGCAGCGCCACGTCCTCGTCGAGGAACGGCGTCGGGTCGGCGAGGTCGGAGGAGTGCACCCATCGCAGCGGCCGGTCGAGCGTGTCGTCGCCGATCTCGCCGATCGCCCGCAGGCCGAGGTCGCGCCGGGCGAGCAGCGAGCGCAGTGTCGGACGATCGGCCATCTCGCTCCTATACGTTGCGGCGAAGAAATCGCCTCAGCTTAGCCGCGCTGTATAGCGGTGCGGAAGGCCACGCCGCCCTAGCATCGCCGCATGACCACTCCCGCACTCGACCTCGTCGGCGGGCCCGCCCTCCCCCAGGAGCGTCGCCTCGTCACGCCGATCCCCGGCCCCCGCTCCCAGGAGCTGATGGCCCGCAAGCACGCGGCCGTGGCCGCCGGCGTCGGGGTCGGCTCGCCCGTCTCCACGGTGGCCGCGGGCGGCGGCGTGATCATCGACGCCGACGGCAACTCGCTCATCGACCTGGGGTCGGGCATCGCCGTGACGAGCGTCGGCAACGCGCACCCGGCCGTCGCCCGCGCGATCGCCGATCAGGCCGCCCGCTTCACCCACACGTGCTTCATGGTCGCGCCGTACGAGTCGTACGTCGCCGTGGCTGAGGCCCTCAACCGGCTCACGCCCGGCGCGCACGCCAAGCGCACCGCCCTGTTCAACACGGGGGCGGAGGCGGTCGAGAACGCGGTGAAGATCGCCCGCAAGCACACCGGCCGAGGCGCCGTCGTCGCCTTCGAGCACGGCTACCACGGCCGCACCAACCTCACGATGGCGCTGACCGCCAAGGCGATGCCCTACAAGAGCGGCTTCGGGCCCTTCGCGCCGGAGGTGTACCGCGCCCCGCTGTCGTACCGGTTCCGCGACGGGCTCACCGGCCCCGAGGCCGCGCAGCGGGCGATCTCGGCGATCGAGAAGCAGATCGGCGCCGAGAACCTCGCGGCGATCGTGATCGAGCCGATCCAGGGCGAGGGCGGGTTCATCGTCCCCGCCGAGGGCTTTCTGCCGGCGCTCGCGCGGTGGGCGAGCGAAAACGGCGTCGTCTTCATCGCCGACGAGGTGCAGACCGGCTTCGCCCGCACGGGGGCGATGTTCGCCAGCGAGCACGAGGGCATCGTCCCCGACCTCATCACCACGGCGAAGGGCATCGCGGGCGGCATGCCGCTGGCGGCGGTGACGGGCCGCGCCGAGATCATGGACGCCGCGCACGCGGGCGGGCTCGGCGGGACCTACGGCGGCAATCCGGTCGCGTGTGCCGCGGCCCTGGCCGCCATCGACGCCTATGAGAACGAGGGGCTCGTCGACCGGGCGGGCGACATCGGCGCGATCCTCGTCGAGCGCCTCACGGCCCTGCAGGTGACCGACCCGCGGATCGGCGAGGTCCGCGGGCGCGGCGCGATGGTGGCGATCGAGCTCGTCGATCCGGAGACGAACGCGCCCGATGCGGCGCTGGCGTCGGCGACCGCGCGCAACGCGCTCGAGCGGGGCGTGATCCTCCTCACGTGCGGCACGTTCGGCAACGTCATCCGGTTCCTGCCGCCCCTCGCGATCGGCGACGAACTGCTGCACGATGGCCTCGACGTCGTCGCCGAGGCCCTCGCGGCCGCCTGAACACGGAACGGAGACCGACACATGGACGAGAAGGCACTGCTCGCATCGATCCCCACGGGGCTCTTCATCGGCGGCTCGTGGACCGAGGCCACCGGCGGAGGGACGTTCGTGGTGCGCGACCCCGCCACGAACGCGGTCGTCGCCGAGATCGCGGACGCCACCGCCGCCGATGCGACTGCGGCGCTCGACGCCGCCGTGGCGGCCCAGGACGAGTGGGCGGCCACCGCGCCGCGCCGTCGCAGCGACATCCTCCGCCGGGCGTGGGAGCTCGTGCAGGAGCGCAAGGAGGACCTCGCGCTCCTCATGACCGTCGAGATGGGCAAGCCGTTCGCCGAGGCGCTCGGGGAGGTCGCCTACGGCGGCGAGTTCCTGCGCTGGTTCAGCGAGGAGGCGGTGCGCATCTCGGGTCGCTATGGCGCCAATCCCGAGGGCACGGGGCACATGATCGTGTCGCAGCACCCCGTGGGGCCGTGCTTCTTCATCACGCCGTGGAACTTCCCCTTCGCGATGGCGACCCGCAAGATCGCCCCCGCGCTCGCCGCTGGCTGCACGAGCGTGATCAAGCCCCCGCAGCTCACGCCGCTGACGACGATGTTCTTCGCGACGCTGCTCGAGGAGGCGGGGCTGCCGAAGGGCGTGCTGAACGTCGTGACCTCGTCGTCGTCCAGCAGCGTCTCGGAGCCGATCATCTCCGATCCCCGACTGCGGAAGCTGTCGTTCACCGGCTCGACCGGTGTCGGCAAGAAGCTGATCGCGCAGGCGGCGGACAACGTCCTGCGCGTGTCGATGGAGCTCGGGGGCAACGCGCCGTTCGTCGTGTTCGAGGACGCCGATCTCGACAAGGCGGTCGATGGCGCCATGGCCGCCAAGTTCCGCAACATCGGTCAGGCCTGCACCGCCGCCAACCGCATCATCGTGCACCGCGACATCGCGGACGCCTTCACGGCGAGGGTGGCCGATCGCGTCGCGGCGATGAAGGTCGGCCGGGGCACCGAGGAGGGCGTGCAGATCGGCCCGCTCATCGACGACGCGGCGGTCGCCAAGGCCGACGAGCTCGTGCAGGACGCCGTCGCGAAGGGCGCGACGCTGGTCCACGGCGGCCGCAGGATCGATGGTCCCGGGACGTTCTTCGAGCCCACGGTGCTCTCCGGTCTCACCGCCGACGCGAAGATCATGCGCGAGGAGATCTTCGGTCCGGTCTTCGCGGTGACGACGTTCGCCGACGAGGACGAGGCCGTCGCGCTCGCCAATGACACCGAGTACGGACTCGTCTCGTACGTCTTCACCGAGGACCTCGCCCGCGGGCACCGCATGATCGACCGGCTCCAGACCGGCATGATGGGCCTCAACGTGGGGGTGGTCTCGAACGCCGCGGCGCCGTTCGGCGGCGTCAAGCAGTCGGGCATGGGCCGCGAGGGCGGCCTCGAGGGCATCCACGAGTACCTCTCGACGAAGTACACCCTGCTGCCGAGCAGCTGACTCGACCCGCGCACGCACGCATCGAAGAGGAGAGCAATGACCACGTACGCCGTCGTCAACCCGGCCACGGGCGAGACCCTGGCTGAGTACCCCACGCTCACCGACGAGGAGGTCGAGGCCGTCCTGGAGCGGGCCGCCGCCGGCTTCGCCGCGTGGTCGGCCACGCCGGTCGCGGACCGCGCCGCGCTCGTCTCGCGCGCGGCCGAGCTGCTGCGCGAGCGGCAGCAGGAGCTCGGCGAGATCATCGTGCGCGAGATGGGCAAGCCGATCAGCGGCGCCGCGGGCGAGGCCGACTTCTCGGCCGACATCCTGCAGTTCTACGCCGACAACGCCGAGGTCATCACCGCGGATCGCCCGCTGGACATCCTCGGCGACGGCAGCGCCGTGATCCGGCCCACGCCGCTCGGCGCCCTGCTGGGGATCATGCCGTGGAACTTCCCGTACTACCAGGTGGCGCGGTTCGTGGGCCCGAACCTCATCAACGGCAACACGATCCTCCTCAAGCACGCCCCGCAGTGCCCCGAGTCGGCGGAGGCGCTGCAGGCGGTGTTCGACGACGCCGGGTTCCCCACGGGGGTCTACCAGAACGTGCGCCTGAGCAACGAGCAGGCGGCCGCGGTGATCGCGGACCCCCGGATCGCAGGGGTCTCGCTCACGGGCTCCGAGCGGGCCGGGGCCGCCGTGGCGTCCGTCGCGGGAGCGCACCTCAAGAAGGTGGCCCTGGAGCTCGGCGGGTCCGACCCGTTCATCGTGTTGAGCGCAGACGACCTCGACACGGTCGTCGCCGATGCCGTCGTGGCGCGCGTGGACAACTCCGGTCAGGCCTGCAACGCCGGCAAGCGCTTCATCATCGTCGACGAGCTGTACGACGCGTTCGCCGAGAAGTTCGTGGCGGCCATGGCGCAGCAGCAGCCGGGCGACCCCGCCGCCGACGAGAACCCGATGGTGGGCCCGCTGTCGTCCCTCGCGGCCGCCGAGCGCCTCGAGGCGCAGGTCTCCCGCGCGATCGAGCAGGGCGCGACCCCGCTGCTGCAGGGCGACCGCGACGGCGCGTGGTTCCCGCCGCACGTGCTCGCCGACGTCACACCGGAGATGGACGCCTACCGCGAGGAGCTGTTCGGCCCGGTGGCGGTGCTGTACCGCGTGGCGGACGAGGCGGAGGCCATCGCGCTCGCCAACGACACGCCCTTCGGTCTCGGCTCGTACGTGTACACGACCGATCCGGCGCAGGGGGAGCGGGTCGCCGACGCCATCCAGGCCGGCATGGTCTACGTCAACATCGTCGCGGCCGACAGCCCCGAGCTCCCGTTCGGCGGCGTGAAGCGATCGGGGACGAGCCGGGAGCTGGGCCTGCTCGCCGCGGACGAGTTCGTCAACAAGAAGCTGATCCGCATCGGCTGACGCGCGACACGCCGTGCGGGCGGACGGCCCGCGCAACATGGCTGTAACACTCAGAGGCAAAGCAAGTTGCCTGTGAGGCAACAGCTCTAGGCGGAGGATCCGCTCCACGGTGCCGGGGTCAGGATCCAGAGCACGGTGTGCGGTGCAGGTCCGGGGTTGTGCCAGGTGTGCGGATCGTGGCCGCGGAAGGTGAGCGAACCCCCGGCCACGAGGTGCTTTTCCTCGTCGGGGAAGCGCACGACGATCTCGCCGTCGAGAACATGGAGCGTCTCGACCTCGGTGTTGACGGTGTAGGGCTCGGCGCCGCCAGAGCCGCCCGGCTCGGCGCAGGACCAGAGGATCTGCACGCGCGACTCGCCGCGCGGGGTGATGAGGCGCTCGGTCACGCCCGAGCCGCCCATGTTGATGAAGGGTGCCTCATCGAGCGAGACGACCTGGCGCTCGGGTGCCGAGAACAGTGAGCCGACCTCGATCGACAGCACATCGCACAGGGCGATCAGCGTGGCGACGCTGGGGGACGCCTCATCGCGCTCGAGGCGGCTCAGGAACCCCTTCGTCACGCCCGCCGTATCGGCGACCTGGGCGATCGTCAGGCGCTGCAGCAGTCGGGCGTTGCGCAGCCGCGCCCCGACGCGGGGCGGCTGCTGCTTGGGGGCGGGGATGACCGGGCGCATGTCGCGATTCCTTGGGTGCATGGCGGAAAACCGGGGTGGAGAGCGTGCTCGGCCGACCGGGCCGCGCAGAAACCATCATGAAACAAATGTTTCTTACCGTTCAACCAGACCCGATCCCCGGCGATTCCGCTCCACCCGCACCGCACCTGGAGGTTCCCGATGAGCACCATCCCCCGACGCCGCGCCGCCCTGGCCTTCGGCGCCATCGCCCTCTCGAGCCTGGCGCTCACCGCCTGCGCCGGAGGGGCGGACGGGCCGGCCGCGAACGGCGACAATGAGGCGGCCGCGGAGGCCGACGAGGCGCTGCACGCGATGCTGCCCCAGGCGGTGCAGGAATCCGGCACCGTCTCCGTCGGCACCGAGGCCTACTACCCGCCGTATGAGTTCATCGACGACGACGGTCAGACGATCGTCGGCCTCGACCTCGACCTCCTCGACGCCGTCACGGCGCGCCTCGGCATCGAGTACGAGCTCGACAACGTCGCCTTCGACACGCTGCTGCCCTCGCTCGACTCGGGGCGCTATGACCTCGTTGTCGCGGGCATCACCGACACCGCGGCCCGGCAGGCCAACTACGACTTCGTCAACTACTTCGCGGCCGACCAGGCGATCATCGTCGCCGCGGGCAACGAGGCCGACATCGGGGCGATGAGCGACCTCTGCGGCCTGACGGTCTCGGTGCTCGTCGACTCGACGCAGCAGACGCTCCTCGAGGAGCAGAGCGCGCAGTGCGCGGGAGACCCCATCGACGTGCTCACGCAGCAGACCGACACCGAGGCCCTCACCCAGGTGCAGACGGGTCGCGCCGATGCGCTCCTCACGCAGGAGGCCGTGGGCGTGTACAACGCCACGCAGATGGGCGGCGGCTCGGTGTTCGAGGTCGCCAACGAGGAGTCGATCGCGCCGATCCCGCTCGGCTACGTGTTCGCCAAGGGCGAGGACGAGCTGCGCGACGCGTTCCAGGCGGGGCTCCAGTCGCTCGTCGACGACGGCACGTACGAGGAGATCCTCGCCGAGTGGGGTCTGGAGAACGCGGCCCTCGACGAGATCACCATCAACGCTGGTCAGTGATCTCATGAGCTGTGCCCCCAGCGGCTCGACCGCCCGCCGGGTCGTCCCGGTCCGGCACTACGGCCAGTGGTTCGGTGTCGCCGTGCTGGCACTGCTGGGTTGCGCGGTGGTGTGGCAGATCGCCGAGAACAGCGTGATCCGGTGGGAGCTCGTGTTCTCGCGCGTCGGCGCCGCCGCGATCCTCGAGGGCGCGTACGTCACCCTCCTCCTCACCGTGGCGAGCATGGCGCTCGGTGTTGCCCTCGGCATGGTGATCGCCGTGATGCGTGTGTCGAGCAACCCCGTGCTGGTCACCGTCGCGTGGCTGTTCGTCTGGGTGTTTCGCGGCACGCCGCTGCTCGTGCAGATCCTGGTGTGGTTCAACCTGGCGCTGTTCATCCCTTCTGTCGGGGTGGGCGACTTCGTGTTCGAGCTCAACACCATCTCGCCGTTCACGGCGGCGCTCATCGCGCTCACGCTGAACGAGGCCGCGTACATGTCGGAGATCGTGCGCGGCGGCCTGATCTCGGTCGACCGGGGCCAGCACGAGGCGGCGGGCGCGCTCGGCATGACCACCGGGCTCACGCTGCGGCGCATCATCCTGCCGCAGGCGATGCGCTCGATCCTGCCGCCCACGGGCAATGAACTCGTCACGCTGCTCAAGGAGACATCGCTCGTCTCGGTGATCGGCGCCGGCGACCTCCTCTACCGTGCGCGACAGATCGGCGCCGCCGACTTCAGCCTCATGGAGATGCTGCTCGTCGCGAGCGTCTGGTACCTCGCCCTGACGACGGTGGCCAGCGTGCTGCAGGCCTGGCTGGAGCGTCGATTCGACAAGGACGCGCCGGATCGCGAGGGCTGGATGTCACGGATGCTCGCCTTCCGGCGCACCCCGAGGAACGAACCACCGCTCGTCACCGGCGTCATCGAGATGCAGGGTACGGGCGCGGCCGCGCAGAAGGGAGAGGACTCGTGACCACCGCAGAACCGCTCGTCACCGTCTCGCACGTCGGCAAGTCCTTCGGCCACGTTGAGGTGCTGCGTGACGTCAGCCTTGAGGTCGGCGCCGGCGAGGTCGTCGGCATTCTTGGCCCCTCGGGCTCGGGCAAGTCCACCTTGCTGCGCTGCATCAACCACCTCGAGGAGGTCGACGCGGGCGAGATCCGGCTCGAGGGCGTGCTCGTGGGATACCGCGAACACCGCGGGCGCCTCTACGAGCTGCGGCCGAAGGAGGTGGCCTACCGGCGCCGCGACCTCGGCATGGTCTTCCAGCGTTTCAACCTCTTCGGTCACATGACGGCACTCGAGAACGTCATGGAGGCGCCGCTGCGCGTGCTCCGCCGGCCCGCCGCCGAGGTCAGGGCCGAGGCCCTCGCCCTCCTCGAGCGCGTCGGGCTCGGGCACCGTGCCGATGTCTATCCGTCGCAGCTCTCGGGCGGGCAGCAGCAGCGGGTCGCGATCGCCCGTGCCCTCGCGATGAAGCCCAAGGTGATGCTCTTCGACGAGCCCACCAGCGCGCTCGACCCCGAGCTCGTCGGCGAGGTGCTGCAGGTGATGCGCCAGCTCGCCGCCGAGGGGATGACCATGATCGTCGTCACACACGAGATCGGCTTCGCCCGCGAGGTCTGCGACCGCGTGGTGTTCATGGCCGACGGAGTGGTCGTCGAGCAGGGCCCGCCCTCGCAGGTGATCGACGATCCGCAGCACCAGCGCACGCGCACGTTCCTGCAGCGCGTGTCCGGTTGAACCAGGAGTGACCACATGAGACTCGGCGAGGCGATCGCCCAGCAGCTCGCGCTGCGCGGCGTGACCGACGTGTTCGGGATCCCCGGCGTCCACACCATCGAGATGTACCGCGGCCTCCCCGCGGCGGGCATCGCGAGCCACCCCGCGCGCCACGAGCAGGGGGTGGGGTTCATGGCCGACGGCTACGCGCGCCAGACGGGGCGTCCCGGTGTGGCCCTTCTCGTCACCGGCCCGGGCCTGCTCAACGCACTCACGCCGCTGGCCCAGGCCTGGCACGACTCCGTGCCGCTGCTCTACCTCGCCGCCGACACGGCGACCGGCGATCTCGGGCGCGGACGCGGGCCGCTCCACGACGTGCTCGACCAGGTGCTCGTGGCGCGCGGGGTGACCGAGCACGCGTGGCGGCTGACGGACGCCGACGACCTGCCCGCGCTCCTCGACGACGCGTGGGCGGTGATGACCGCCGCCCGGCCGCGCCCCGTCGTGCTGTCGGTGCCGATTGACCTGCTCGCGGCCGAGGCCGCCGATTCCCTCGCGCACGTGGCGCCCGCGGCGGCGACCGTGACCGGGGCAGCGGATGAGCGCGAGGTGACGCGCGCCGTCGAGGTGATCGAGGCTGCCTCCACCACCGTGATCATCGCTGGGGGAGGATCCCGCGGCGCGACCGCCCAGATCCGCGCGCTTGCCGAGGCACTCGACGCGCCGGTGGTGACGACGGGCAACGGCGCGGGAGCGATCCCGCCCGGCCATCCGCTCGACGTCGGGCCGCGCCTGCCGTTCGCCGGTGCGCACGAGCTGGTGCGCACGGCCGAGGCGGTCATCGCCGTCGGGACGGAGTTCAGCGACGCCGACATCATCTACAGCGGTCGCCGCGTGGAAGTCGGCGGCGCACTTGTGCGCATCGACGCCGACCCCGCGAACCTGCAGGTCCCGATGCGCGCCGATGCCGCGATCCGTGCCGATGCCGCCGTCGCGCTCGACGAGCTGCTGCGCCGGCTCCCGGCCCGCACGGCCCGCGGCGGTGCCGACCGTGCCTGCGACGCCCGTGGCGCCACGGACTGGACGGATCAGTCGCTCGCCCATCTGCCGTGGGTCGAGGCCATCGAGCGGGCGGCGCCGCGCGACACCGTGTTCGCGCTCGACTCGACCCAGCTCGCCTACACGCTGCACCAGGCGCTCACGCCGAGCGACCCCACCGCCAGGCTCGCGCCGTATGGGCTCGGAACCCTCGGCCCCGCGCTGCCGATGGCCGTCGGTGCCGCGATCGCCGAGCCGGCTCGCCCCGTGCTCGTCATCATGGGCGATGGGGGAGGGCTCTTCACGCTCCCGGAGCTCGCGACGGCCGTGGATCTCGGACGCCAGTTCGCCGTGGTGGTGTGGGACAACGCCGGCTACGCGGAGATCCGGGACTCCTTTGACCGCGCCGATGCCGAGCGCATCGACATCGACGTCTCCGCGCGCGACTACGCGCAGATCGCGCGGGGCTTCGGCGCCACCGCCGCGCACGCAGACTCTCCCGCCGAGCTCGAGCGGCTGCTCGGCGAGGCCATGACCGGCGACGGCACCACGGTGATCGTCGCGCGCGGATTCTGAGCCGGGCGACGGCGCCACGATCCGTGGATGCAGAAAGGACGACAGTGACCGAAGGACTCGACTCCACCATGGAGGTCTCCGATGGGATGTTCCACCGCCTTATGGGGCCCGAGGGTGCGCCGGGGTTCCTCGAGCACGGCGAGCTCGAGGGCACGTGGGGGCGCCGCTGGGGCGCCGCCGACGAGGTCGCGCCGCTGCGGTCCGTGCTGATGCGCCGCCCCGCGGCCTGCCTCGGGCAGCTCAGCGCGGAGATGTACGACCCGTCGGTGGATGCTCTCGTCGAGCCGACCGGGCGGGGCTACTGGACCGGATCGGCCGCCCCCGACATGGACCGCGTATACGCCGAGCACGAGGGCTTCGCCCAGTTGCTGCGCGACAACGGCGTCGAGGTCTTCTTCGCCCCCGAGCTGAACGACTTCCCGAAGGCCGTGTACACACGCGATCCGCTCGTCACGATCCCCGGCGGTGCCATCGTCACCCGCACGGCCGCCCGCATGCGGCGCGGTGAGGAGCAGACGATCACCCAGGCGGTCGCGGCCGCGGGGATGCCGATCCTCGGCACGATCACGGGCGAGGGCATCGTTGAGGGCGGCACCTTCGTCAAGGTCCGGCGGGATCAGGCCTTCCTCGGCACTTCCGTGCGCACGACGCCCGAGGGTTATCGCCAGCTGAAGGCGCTTCTCGACATTCACGGCATCGAGCTGCACCGGGTGTCGCTGCCCGGCTACCTCATCCACCTCGACATGTGCTCGTCGATGATCGACGACGACCTCGCGCTCGTGAACCCGCGGCTCGCCCCATACGACTACACGAGCGCGCTGGAGGGCATGGGCGTCGAGCTCGTCGACGTGCACCCCAGCGAGGAGTGGGCCAGCAACCTGCTCGTGCTCGACCGCCGCAAGGTCGTCATGCCCGAGCACCTGCCCCGCACGGCGGAGCGACTGGCGGCGAAGGGCGTCGAGGTGCTCACGACGCCGTACCGCGAGATTCTCAAGAACGGCGGCGGGCTTCACTGCTCCACGATGGAACTGCAGAGGGACTGGGCATGAGCGCCGCCGACTTCCTGACCGACTTCGCCCGGATGAGCACCTTCGGCGCAACCCCGGGCGGCGGTGTCGATCGCCAGGCGGCGACGACCGACGACGGTGCGATCCGTGTGTGGTTCCGTGATCTGCTCGTCGGGCACGGCTTCGACGTGCGCGTCGACGCGATCGGCAACCTGTTCGGGCTCTTCGAGTTCACGCCGGGAGCGCCCTACGCCCTCTTCGGCTCGCACCTCGACAGTCAGCCGCTCGCCGGCCGTTACGACGGGGCGTATGGCGTGCTCGCGGCCCTCCACGCCGCCGTCCGCACCATCGACACGCATCGCGCTGCGGGCACCGTGCCGCGCTACAACATCGCGGTCGTCGACTGGTTCAACGAGGAGGGTTGCCGGTTCAAGCCCAGCATGATGGGCTCGGGCGTCTACACGGGCAAGCTCGGGCTCGACGTGGCGCTCGCCACGGCCGATCCGCGTGGCGTCACGGTGCGCGACGCGCTCGCCGCCATCGAGGTGGGAGCAGGAGAAGACCAGCTCCCCGCCGTCGCGGCGTACGGCGAGATCCACATCGAGCAGGGGCCGTCGATGGCCGAGCAGGGCGTCACGATCGGCGCGGTGGCCGCGACCTGGTGTGCCTACAAGTACGAGGTCGTCGTCCACGGCGAACAGGGGCACACGGGGTCGATGCGCATGGCCGACCGCCGCGATGCGCTGCTCGGCGCCGCGCATCTCATCGCCGAGGTGAACGGGCTCATCGAGCACTTCCCGGCCGAGACCCTGCACACCACCGTGAGCGAGCTCTACGTCGAGCCGAACTCGCCCGTCACGATCGCGCGCGAGGTGAGGATGCTCATCGATCTCCGCGCCGAGACCACAGAGGAGCTCGAGGAGGCGTTCGCGATCCTGCGCACACGCATCGCCGATGTCGAGAAGCGGGCGAGGGTCAAAGTCGAGATCCTTTCGAGCTCGGTCTGGCGCTCGGGCCCCTTCGTCGAGGCGGGGGTGGCGTTCGTCGAGCGCGCGGCCGAGGACCTCCAGCTCACGCATGCCCGGGTCAAGACCCTGGCAGGCCACGACGCCACCAACGTGAAGGATCTCGTGCCCACGGTGCTGATGTTCGTGCCGAGCGTCGACGGGGTCTCGCACAACGAGCGCGAGTTCACCGAGGACGCTGACATGCTCGCCGGCGTCGATGTCTTCACGCGCGTGGTGGCCGGGATCGCCGACGGGGCGCTCGACTGACATGCGCCCCCGCGTGATCATCACCGACTTCACCGACCTCTCGATCGAGCCCGCGCTGCGGATCCTCACCGACCACGGGTTCGAGGTCGATGTGCTCGACTGGGCGCGCACGTCGGAGACGCCCGAGGCCGCGCGGCGTGCCGTCGCGGGGATCGTCGGGTACGCGCACCTCGACGAGCGCTTCTTCGACACCTTCCCCGACCTCCGGTTCCTCGCGACGAGCTCGACGGGGACCGACATGATCGACGGCGAGGTCACGGCGGCGCGAGGCGTCGAGGTGAGGCCCCTGCGCGGCGCCTCGACCGAGGAGGTGGCCACTCACGCACTGGCCCTGATGCTCGCCGTGGAACGCCGCCTGCCCGAGGCACAGCGCGTCGTGGCGAGCGGTGGGTGGGCCGGCGAGTTCACTCCCGTGCCGCGGCGACTGAGCGAGCTGACGCTGGGCATCTGTGGCATGGGCCAGATCGGCGCGCGTTTTGCCGAGCTGGCCCGCCCCCTGGTCGGGCGGATCATCGGCTACGACCCCCTCGCGGCACGGCCCGAGGCGGTGGCCGAAGCGGTGGGCTTCGACGAGCTCCTGGCGCGCAGCGACGTGCTCTCACTGCATCTACCGCTGCTCCCCGAGACGCGGGGACTGATCGGCGCCGCACAGCTGGCGGCGCTCCCCGCCGGGGCGACGCTCGTCAACGTGTCGCGGGGCGAGCTCGTCGACCTCGCTGCGCTCGTCGCTGCGCTCGACGTCGGCGCGCTCGGTGGCGCCGGGCTCGACGTGCTCGACGCCGAACCGCCGACGCTCGGGCACCCGCTCCGTCGGCATGAGCGGGCGATCGTCACGCCCCACATGGGTTTCCTCTCCCGGTCCTCGCTCGAGACCTATGAGCGAGAGCCGGCGGAGGCCATCGTGCGGTGGTGGCGCCAGCGCGGCGCCTGAGGCGTGTGGGGATCGGTGCGACGCGCCCGGGCATCGGCGCTCGATTCGAGCGCGATCCCCGCATGCCGTACACTTGTCGAAGCAGTTGTCTGCATTCTTTCGGCATGCCCGGAGGGGTCTGGACGACACCCGAGGATCGCGGATCCTCTAGGGCGGTAGCTCAATTGGCAGAGCAGCGGTCTCCAAAACCGCAGGTTGCAGGTTCGATTCCTGTCCGCCCTGCGCGTCAGCGTCAGCTGGCTCACGAAAGGTAGCGAATGGCCAAGGACGTTTCGGGCGACATCGTCGCGGCGAACGGCGCGACCGAGAAGAAGCCCGGCTTCTTCGGGCGGATCCTGATCTTCTTCCGCCAGGTCATCGCCGAGCTGCGCAAGGTCGTCACGCCGACCCGCTCTGAACTGCTGAAGTTCACGGCCGTCGTGCTCGGCTTCGTCGTGGTCGTGATGGGCCTTGTGTACGGGCTCGACATCGTGTTCTCGTGGGTCGCGACCGTCGTGTTCGGCGTGCCGAGCTGATCCCGACGCACGAACGGAAGAGAAGAACCACGTGCCTGAGAACCACTTCGACGACGTCGACCTCGCGACCGCCGCAGAGCAGTCGAGCGAGGACGACGAGGCGCAGGACGGCAACGTCCTCGCGTCCGAGGAGCGCGCCAACGAGGCGGCCGAGCGCGGTGCCATGCACATCGACGGCGACCTGGGCGACGCGGACGAAGACATCGACATCGACGACCCGGAGGCGGACGCGATCGTGAACGACGCACTGAACATCGACGAGACGGCCGAGGCGGAGGCCGCCGCGGAGGTGCTGTCCGACGACGCCGCCGAGAACGGCGTGGACACCACCGCGGAGAACGACGAGCAGCCGGCGGAGAGCACCGACGAGGGCGCGGCCGAGGCGGCCGACGGCGACGACCCCTACGCCGAGTTCCGGGCCGAGCTGCGGTCCCTCGAGGGCAAGTGGTACGTCATCCACTCCTACGCGGGCTTCGAGCGCAAGGTGAAGGCCAACATCGAGCAGCGCAAGTCGACGCTCGAGGTCGAGGACGACATCTACCAGGTCGAGGTCCCGATGGAGGACGTCGTCGAGATCAAGAACGGCCAGCGCAAGATGGTCACGCGCGTGCGCATCCCCGGCTACGTGCTGGTGCGCATGGAGCTCAACGAGGACACCTGGTCGGTCGTGCGGCACACGCCCGGCGTGACCGGCTTCGTCGGCAACGCGCACAACCCCACGCCGCTGCGCTTCGAAGAGGCGTTCAACATGCTCAAGCCGCTCGCCGAGATCAAGGAGGCCGAGAAGGTCGCCGCCTCGGGCAAGTCGGCCGCCAAGACCGGCGCCGCGCCGCGCGTCATCCCCGCCGAGGTCGACTTCGAGGTGGGCGAGACCATCACGATCAAGGAGGGCTCGTTCGCGGGCCTGCCCGGCACGATCAGCGAGATCAACGCCGCGAGCGGCAAGCTCACGGTCCTCGTCTCGCTCTTCGAGCGCGAGACGCCGGTCGAGCTGTCGTTCGACCAGGTCTCCAAGATGATCTGATCCCACGGGATCCCCACGAGAGCCGCTCCCTTCCGGGGGCGGCTCTCGTGCATTCCTGCTAGGATTGTCTGGTTTGCGCCCTGTCTGCGCGAACGATCACCACCGCTTCCGGGATGGGTCCCGGATGCGGGAGAGCGGATGCATCCGGCATCCACTCGACGAAAGGAATGTGCAATGGCACCGAAGAAGAAGGTCTCGGGGCTCATCAAGCTCCAGATCCAGGCCGGCCAGGCCAACCCGGCGCCGCCGATCGGACCCGCCCTGGGTCAGCACGGCGTCAACATCATGGAGTTCTGCAAGGCGTACAACGCGGCGACCGAGTCGCAGCGCGGCAACGTCATCCCCGTGGAGATCACCGTCTACGAGGACCGCAGCTTCACGTTCGTCCTGAAGACCCCGCCGGCCGCTGAGCTGATCAAGAAGGCCGCGGGCGTCAAGAGCGGCTCGGCCACGCCCCACACGGTGAAGGTCGCCAAGCTCACGAAGGCGCAGGTCGAGGAGATCGCCAAGACCAAGCAGCCCGACCTGAACGCGAACGACCTCGAGGCTGCCTCGAAGATCATCGCCGGCACCGCCCGCTCCATGGGCATCACGGTCGAGGACTGAGGGGGATCACGACAATGGCTACCAAGTCCAAGGCTTACATCGCCGCCGCCGAGAAGATCGAGGCCGGCAAGTACTACACGCCCGCCGAGGCCGTAGCGCTCGCGCGCGAGACCGGCTCGAAGAAGTTCGACGCCACCGTCGAGGTCGCGCTGAAGCTCTCGGTCGACCCCCGCAAGGCCGACCAGATGGTGCGCGGCACCGTCATGCTCCCGCACGGCACGGGCAAGACCGCCCGCGTCATCGTGTTCGCGAACGGTGCGGCCGCCGAGGCCGCCATCGCCGCGGGCGCCGATGAGGTCGGCGGCGCCGAGCTCATCGAGAAGGTCGCCGCCGGCTGGACCGACTTCGACGCCGCCGTGGCGGTGCCGGAGCTCATGGGCCAGGTCGGGCGCCTGGGCAAGGTGCTGGGCCCCCGCGGCCTCATGCCGAACCCCAAGACGGGCACCGTCACCCCGAACCCGGCCAAGGCCGTCGAGGAGATCAAGGGCGGAAAGATCGAGTTCCGCGTCGACAAGCACGCCAACATCCACTTCATCGTGGGCAAGGCGTCGTTCGCGCCGGAGCAGCTCGAGGCCAACATCACGGCCGCGCTGGACGAGATCGTCCGCCTGAAGCCGTCGAGCGCCAAGGGCCAGTACATCCAGAAGGGCTCGGTGTCGACCACGTTCGGCCCCGGCATCCCGCTGGACGTCAAGGCGATCGCGTAACACAGCAAGCAGAACGGGCCCCGTCTTCGGACGGGGCCCGTTCTGTTTTCTTTTCAGAAGCGTCTGCGCGCGCTCGGGCACCCGCAAAGCGGGCTGTTTCTTTTCTTGAATCTGGCGCTTCGCGCCGCGGGGGGGGCGCCACCGCTCGCGCTTCGCGCTCGCACAGTGACCGGTGGGAGCGCCATCGGCTGCACCTCATCGGTTGAACCCATCGGTTGAACCCATCGGTTGGACCCCGTCGGTTGCTGAACGGAGCGCCGTAGGCGCGGAGATGAAGCGACCACAGCAACCGTTGTGGACTTGCTGGGGTCGCTTCATCTTCGTTCGCTTCGCTCACTTCGTTCAGCAACCGTGGGGGCTCACCGATCGGTTGCGCCCATCGGCTGCTGGAACGGAGCGGCGAGGCGCGTCAGCCGAGGGCGAGGCGGATCGCGAGGACCAGCATCACGACGGCGATGATCGTGTCGAGGATGCGCCATGCGCGGGGCGTGCGCAGGTAGCGGCCCAGCAGCGTCGCGGCGACCGCGAGCGCGGTGAACCAGATGACCGAGCCGGTGATGGCGCCCGCCGTGAACGTCCAGCGCTCGTCGCCGAACGTGTTGGCGATCGAGCCGAGCATGGCGGTGTCGAGCCACAGGTGCGGGTTGAGCCACGTCATCGCGGCGCACGTGAGCAGCGCCGCCGCGAGCGTGCCCGTGCGCGGACGCGTGAGCACCGCCGTGCCGCCCGTTCCCGTCGCGCTCTGCGGCGCGGGCGCGTCCGGCGCGGCCACGAGCACCTCGCCGGTCGGGCGCCATGCGCGCCGGGCCGCCATGAGGCCGTAGCAGGCGAGGAACACGACGCCCGCCCAGCGCGCCGCCTCGAGCACCCACGGCGCGTGCGAGGCCACGTAGCCGACGGCGCCGGTGGCGGCGCCGATCAGGACGAGGTCGCTGACGATGCAGAACAGCGTGACGGCCACGATGTGCTCGCGCTTGGCGGCCTGGCGCAGCAGGAAGGCGTTCTGCGCGCCGACAGCGACGATGAGGGAGAGTCCGATGCCGAGACCGGAGAGGAAAGCGGAGAGCACGCTCCCACGGTAGGCCGCGCGCGATACGAAGGCCAGTTCACGATCCTTCACCACATGAAGCACGGCTTCATGTAGCGTCGGGTCATGCGGATCGCCCCCGAGCTCGCCGAGACCGTCGCCGCCGTCGTGGACGCGGGAAGCCTCGAGTACGCCGCCATCGACCTCGGCATCTCGCCCTCGGCGGTGAGCCAGCGCCTGCGCGCCCTCGAGTCCGAGCTCGGCCGCGTGCTGGTCGTGCGCTCGCGCCCCGTGCGGGCCACCCCGGCCGGGGAGGCCGTCGTGCGGCTGGCCCGGCAGTACGCGATCCTGCAGCACGACGCGGCGCGCGAGCTCGGTCTGGAGGGCGCCCGCGTGCGGCTCCCGCTCGCGGTCAACGCCGATTCGCTCGCCACGTGGATCCTCGATCCGCTTGCCCGCTTCGCCGCCGATCGGCCCGTCGATCTCGAGCTGCTGCGCGACGACCAGGACGCGACGGCGGGGATGCTCGCCTCCGGGGCGGTGATCGGCGCGGTGACGTCGCAGGACGAGCCCGTCGCGGGCTGCACCGTGGTGCCGCTGGGCGCGATGCGGTACTTCGCGTGCGCGACGCCCGACTACATCGCGCGGTGGCTGCCCGACGGCGCCACGCCCGATGCGCTCGCCCGGGCGCCCGTGCTGGAGTTCGACCGCCGCGACGAGCTGCAGGGTCGGTGGCTCGCGGCCAGGGGCGTGGACCACACGCGCACGCCGCGGCACTTCATCCCCGGATCGCAGGACTTCGTGAGCGCCGTGGCGGCGGGCATGGGCTGGGGCCTCGTGCCCGAGCAGATGGCGCCGCCGGGCCTCGTGCGCATCCGCGAGGAGGAGGCGGTCGTGCCGCTGCACTGGCAGCGCCGCCACCTGCGCTCGCCGCTGCTGGAGGCGCTCGACGAGGTGCTCGTGGCGGCCGCGGCCGACGCGCTCGCGGGCCACTAGGGGGCCGGCGCCGCTCAGCCCTCGGCGACCTGCAGCACGACCTTGCCGCGGGTGTGGCCCTCCTCGAGGCGGCGATGCGCGGCGGCGATATCGGCGAGCGGGAACACCTCGTCCACGTACGCCTGCACCGATCCCGACTCCAGCAGGCGCGCGATCGTGCCGAGCGCGACCCCGTCGGGCACGACCTTGAACGACGTGGCGCGCACGCCGGCCGCGGCGGCCTCCTCGGCGTATCCGGGCCAGGATCCGGTCGGCACCGAGGCGAGCAGGCCGCCGGGTCGCAGCACGGACAGCGAGCGCGATCCCGTGCGCGCCGAGACATTGCCCACGAGGTCGATCACCACGTCGACGGTGCCGACGACCTCCTCGAACCGGGTGCTCGTGTAGTCGACGACGACCGCGGCGCCGAGCTCGCGCAGCCACGAGGTGTTGCGCGACGACGCGGTCGCCGTCACGTGGGCGCCGAAGTACGACGCGAACTGCACGGCGAAGTGCCCCACGCCGCCCGCCGCCGCGTGGATGAGGATGCGCTGACCCTCGTGCGCGTGGGCGACCTCGACCACGAGCTGCCACGCCGTCAGCGCCGCGAGGGGCACACCGGCCGCCTCGGCGTGCGACAGCGACGCGGGCTTGTGCGCCACCGCCGTCGACGGCGCCACGACGTACTCCGCGTGGCTGCCGCCGGTGCGGGGCACGGCCGCCATCCCGAACACCGGCGTGCCGGGCGCCAGCGGATGGGCCTCGTAGGGCGACTTCACGACCACGCCCGAGAAGTCGAAGCCGGGCACGGCGGGCCACGAGGCGATGCCTCCGGAGACGCCCCGCCCCGCCCGCGTCTTCACGTCGATGGGGTTCAGCCCGGCGGCCACGACCCGCACGAGCACCTCGTTCATGATGGGCGCGGGCGTGGGCACGCGGTCGAGGCGCAGCACGTCGGCGCCTCCCGGAGCGTCGAACACCGCGGCGCGCATCGTGTCGGGCGTCTCGGGCACGGGCTCGCTGGCGAGCGCCGTGCTGCTGGAACGCAGCGGCCGGAATCTCATGGGTCGCACCCCCTCCTGCGTGCTCGGCGCGTCCTCGCACCGGTGCGAACAGTCAACCCGATGCGTGAGTCGCCGGTGTTTCGGCGAGGAAACAGCATCCGCGTGTCGCGGCGCCGGATCAGTCCTCGGCCGGCCCGCCCGGCGCGCCCTGCACGAGGCTGTGCAGCAGGTCGGCCAGGCGCTCCACGTCGTGCACGGGCCACGCCCGCAGCTCGCGGAACAGGCCGTCCCGCGGTCCCCGGACCTCCTCGAGGCGGGCCTTGGCGGCGGGCGTCGCCTCGAGGAGCTGAGCGCGGCGGTCGGTGGGGTCGGGTGAGCGCACGACGAGCTCGCGCTCCTCGAGCATGGCGATGAGCCGGCTGAGCTGGCCCTTGTCGAGCATCATCCGCTCGGCCAGCTCCGACGCCTTCACCGGGCCGTGGCGCACGATCGTCGTGAAGACCTTGTAGGCCCCCGGCAGCAGACCGGGGGAGAGCAGCTCGGCGTTGCGCGTGATGATGCGCCGGAAGCGCTGCGCGATCTCCGAGAACTCGCTCTCGACGCGGCGGATCGCGTCGTCGCGGGCGGCGTCGTCCGGCTCGTCCGCCCGCGCCCCGCCCGCGCCCCCGCTCATCGCCGCTCGCCCTCCGCCGATCCGCGTCCCTCGCCGTCCCGGTCCTCGGCGGGCAGCGGGATCGCGCCCGTCGCCGCCAGCGACACCTGACTCACGCTGGCCAGCATGGGGTGTTCGTCCTCGGCCGTCAAATCGCGCTCGCCGTTCGCCGGCTGCTCGCCGCCGGCGGCCTCGCGGGCCGCCTTCTCGGCGCGCAGGCGCTCGACGGTGGTCTGCCGCGTGAGCGGCTTGTTGGGCAGGAAGCAGATCGCGATGAGGCTCAGCAGCGCGATCGGGATCGCCACGACGAACGCGTGTGAGATCGCCTGGGCCGAGACGTCCTCGATGATCGTCGCGATGCCCTCCGGCAGCGTGCGGGTGGCGGGCAGCGCGCCCGAGGCGAGCTCCTCGGCGATCGACACGCCCTCCGGGCCGAGCTTCTGCACCTCCGCGGCCACGTCGGCCGCGCGATCCGTGAGCTGCTGCGTCATGCTGGCGGCGAGCACCGAGCCCATCACGGCCGTGCCGACCGTGCCGCCCACCGAGCGGAAGAAGTTCACGCCGGAGCTGGCGACGCCCATCTTCTTCGGGTCGGTCGTGTTCTGCACGACGAGCACGAGGTTCTGCATCGTCATGCCCGTGCCGGCGCCCACGAGGAACATGAACACGCCGACCAGCCACAGCGGGGTGTCGTAGCGCAGCGTCGACATGAGCGACGAGCCGATCGTGAGCAGCACGGCGCCGACAACGAGGAAGCTCTTCCACTTGCCGAAGCGCGTGACGAGGTTGCCGACGACGGTGGAGGAGCCGAGCATGCCGATCGCCATGGGCAGCGTGAGCAGACCGGCCTGGGTGGGTCCGAAGCCGCGCGAGATCTGCATGTACTGGCCGAGGTAGACGCTCATGCCGAACATCGAGACGCCGATGGCGATCGACGCGAGCACCGACAGCGTGAACGTCGGGTTGCGGAACAGATCCATCGGGATGAGCGGCTCGGCGACGCGGCACTCCACGACGACGAAGAGGATCGCGGCGACGACCCCGATCGAGACCATCGTGTAGGTCTGCCAGCTGTTCCATCCGTAGTCGGAGACGTTCGTGATCCACACGAGCAGGAAGCCGGCGGCCACGCTCAGCAGCATGATGCCGAGGTAGTCGATCCGCACCTTCTGCGCCTCGCGCGGCTCGACGCGCAGCGTCTTGGTGATCACGATGAACGCGAGGATGCCGAGGGGCACGCCCACGAAGAAGTTCCACTGCCAGCCCACGGTGTCGGTCAGCAGGCCGCCCAGCAGCGGTCCGCCGACGATGCCGACGGCCATGACGCTGGCGAACAGGCCCATGTAGCGGCCGCGCTCGCGCGGGCTGATGATGTCGGCCATCAGGATCTGGCTGAGCGCCTGCATGCCGCCGCCGCCGATGCCCTGCAGGGCGCGGAACGCGATGAGCATCTCGGCGTTCGGCGTGAAGCCGGCGCCGACGCTCGAGACCACGAAGATCGTCAGCGCGATGAGCATGAGGGTCTTGCGGTTGACGAGGTCGGAGAGCTTGCCCCAGATGGGCGTCGAGATCGCGGTCGTGAGCATCGTCATGGTGACGACCCACGTGTACTGGGTCTGGGTGCCGCCCAGATCGGGGATGATCACGGGCATCGACGTGCCGACGACGGTCATCGTCATCATCGAGCAGAACATCGCCAGGAGCAGGCCGGAGAGGGCCTCGAGCACCTGACGATGCGACATGCGGGTGGCAGCGGGCGCGGTCATGCGGGCCTTTCACGAGATCGGATGGGGCACGACCTCGTCGTCGCGCAGAAGTTGCTGAACGTCAACCATACCCAAATGGTTGCACTACGTCAACTAATCCCATATCCGCAAGTCTGTGTCGAATCCGCGCGTCCGAACGTGCGGACTTCGCACAGACTTGCGGACACGGCTCGCGGTGGTGGGCGCCGGCGGGTGGGAGGCGCGGGAGGACGCGTCAGTCGGCGAGGGCGAGGGCGCGGTAGGCCGAGCGGGAGGCGGCGCGGTGCAGGGCCTCCTCGCGCGGGGTGAGCGCGCGGCGGCGGGGCACCTCGTTGCCGGTGGTGCGGCGGTAGAGCTCGTCGATGAGCGCGGTGGCCAGGCGCACCAGCCGATCGATCTCCGCATCGTCCCGATCGATCCACACGCACTTGGGCTCGTCGTGCAGGGGGGCGAAGTCGCGGTGCTCCTCCCAGGCGAACAGCGTGCGCTCGGCGCCCAGCACGTGCTGCTGCCACCAGACCTGGCGCAGGTAGGTGCGCGGGATCGTGCGCCACGACTTGTTCGTCGTCTTGATCTCGGCGAGCGTGATCCGGCCGGCGGCGTCCTGCGCCAGTCCGTCGGGCGTGGCCAGGTGGCGCTTCTCGAGCTCGGCGTGGAAGAGCGCGCTCGAGGGCTGGATGCCGTGCGTCGCGGCCACCCAGGCCGCGATCTCGGGCTCGCGGCGCCGGCCGTGATCGGTGTACGCGTTGCCGCCGAAGCGCGACCCCATGCCGAGCTTGGCGTCGGCCGCCCGCTGGATCGCGCCGTCCCCCGTCAGCTGCGCCACGTCGGTCGCGGTGATGCCCGCGGCCCTCGCGCGCAGCCAGCCGACCCGGTCGCGGGAGTCCGCGACGATCCGGGCCTGCAGTTCGGGAGACATCCCCTCGACCCTAACCCCGCCCGCCGACGCCTCCCGTCCGACGCGCGCGCCCGGCCCGGTTTGGCGGTGCCGCAGCGATGGCGTAGCATGGACGGAGCCGAAGACCGCCGGTCATCGTCGTGTGCGCAAGCGCACGAGGATCGAAGCACTGCTCAGCAGGGGCCCGCGCAGGTGTCACGAACGATTCTCCTGATTCCAGGATTCACGCTCCGTGCGCTTGCGCCGGAGCGTTTTGTTTTGCCGTGTGGTGGGAAACGGTCGGCGCCCCGCCTCCGCGGAGCGCCTCGTACACATCAAGGAGTGGCCATGGCGCAGAAGGAAGCATCGGTCGCCGAGCTCACGAAGAACTTCGAGGACTCGACCGCCGTACTGCTCACCGAGTACCGCGGCCTGACGGTTGCCGAGCTCAAGGAGCTCCGCAACAGCATTCGTCAGGACGCGGAATACGCCGTGGTGAAGAACACGCTGACCAAGATCGCCGCGAACAACGCGGGGATCACGGCGCTGGACGACGAGCTCAAGGGCCCGTCGGCCATCGCCTTCGTGCACGGCGACCCCGTCGCCGTCGCCAAGGGTCTGCGTGCCTTCGCCAAGGCACACCCTCTTCTCGTGATCAAGGGCGGCTACTTCGATGGCGCCGCCCTGAGCGCCGAGGAGGTCAGCAAGCTGGCCGACCTCGAGAGCCGTGAAGTCCTGCTGGCCAAGGTCGCCGGCATGATGAAGGCCTCGATGTCGAAGGCTGCCGCCCTCTTCCAGGCGCCGCTGTCGAAGACCGTCCGCACGGTCGAGGCGCTGCGTGAGAAGCAGGAGACCGCCGCGTAACACGCGGTGAGTGATCGACCACCAAACCCCCAACACACAGGAGATACATCATGGCGAAGCTCAGCACCGAGGAGCTGCTCGACGCGTTCAAGGAGCTCACCCTCATCGAGCTCAGCGAGTTCGTGAAGGCCTTCGAGGAGACCTTCGACGTCACGGCTGCGGCCCCGGTCGCGGTTGCCGCCGCGGGCGCCCCCGCCGCGGGCGGCGACGCCCCGGCCGCCGAGGAGAAGGACGAGTTCGACGTCATCCTCGAGGCCGCCGGCGACAAGAAGATCCAGGTCATCAAGGCCGTCCGCGAGCTCACCTCGCTCGGCCTCGGCGAGGCCAAGGCGCTCGTCGACGGTGCGCCGAAGCCCGTTCTCGAGGGCGCCAACAAGGAGGCCGCCGAGGCCGCCAAGGCGAAGCTCGAGGAGGCCGGCGCCACGGTGGGTCTCAAGTAAGACCCCTCGCGTCGCGAGACACCTCACGAAGGCCCCGGGAGCGATCCCGGGGCCTTCGTCGTTCCCGCCGCCCGCGCGCCCTGTCGCAGATCACGGTTCTGTCAAGGCGTTGAAGCCCGAGCCGCGGCCCCAGTAGGGTGACGGCATCGTCCGCTCGCGGAGTCGCGTGGCGGAGACCGAGAACGCCGAAGTCTCAGGGAGCGTCATGAGTGCGAACCGGAACCGCAGGGTCATCTTCGTCGCAGCGGCGGGGGCCGTCGGGCTCACGCTGACGGGTTGCGCGGGAGGCGACGGGGGCGGAGGCGGAGGCGAGTTCTCCGGCGAGGAGCTCAACGTCGTCGCCGCGTGGTCGGGCGCCGAGCAGGAGAACTTCGAGGCGGTGCTCGACGAGTTCGAGTCGCAGACCGGCGCCACCGTGAACTACACGAGCTTCGGCGACAACGGCCCCACCTACATCCAGGGTCAGCTCGAGGGCGGCACGCCGCCGAGCGTCGCGGTGATCGGGCAGCCCGCGCTCATGCAGGAGCTCGCCACGAACGGCGACATCGTGCCGCTCAGCGACGACGCGCTCGCGGCGGTCGAGGAGAACTACTCGCAGGACTGGATCGACCTCGCCACGGTCGACGGCTCCACGTACGGCGTCTGGTTCAAGGCCGCGAACAAGTCGACGGTCTGGTACAACGCCGACATCTACGACGAGGCCGGCGCCGCCGAGCCGGAGGACTGGGACGACTGGCTCGAGCAGCTGCAGATCGTGACCGACGCGGGCTACGCGGGCATCTCGATCGGCGCCGATGTGGGATGGCCGCTCACCGACTGGTTCGAGAACGCCTACCTGCGCGTCGCGGGCGGCGAGAAGTACGACCAGCTCACCAACCACGAGATCCCGTGGACGGATCCGTCGGTGGCCGAGACGCTCGAGGTGCTCGCCGAGCTGTGGGGCAGCGACGTCGTGCAGCCCGGCGGCGACCAGCGCGACTTCCCGACGAGCGTGACCGAGGTGTTCGGCGCGAGCCCGAACGCCGGCACGGTGTTCGAGGGCGACTTCGTCGCCGGCAACATCGCCGCCGACGGCAACTCGGTGGTGGGCGAGAACGCGCTGTTCTACGACTTCCCGGCCATCAACGGATCGGAGCCCTCGGTGGTCGGCGGCGGTGACGTCGCGGTCGCGTTCAGCGACGACCCCGCCGTGGACGCGCTCATGCAGTTCCTCGCCAGCCCGGAGGCGGCGGAGATCTGGGTGCCCAACGGGGGCCTCACCTCGCCGAACCAGAACGTGGACACGTCGCTGTACCCGGACGAGGTCTCGCAGCAGATCGCCGAGTCGCTCACGGAGGCCGAGACGTTCCGCTTCGACATGTCCGACCTCACGCCGAGCGCGTTCGGCGGCACGCAGGGGCAGGGCTTCTGGCAGGAGATGATCGCGTTCTACCAGGACCCGACCGACGTCCAGGGCACCATGGAGCGTCTCGAGGCGGCGGCCGCTTCGGCCTACGAGGGCTGAGTGCGCCGTGACGGCCGTCACCGCCGCGCCGCCCGTCGCCCCCGCTCCGAGCGCGAAGCCGGAGCGGGGCGGCTGGCGCCGCTTCGTCATCACCGCGGCGTTCCTCTCGCCCGCGCTGGTCTTCCTCGGCGCGTTCGTCGTCTACCCGATCGTCTACACGGTCGTCCGCTCGCTCTTCGATCGCTCGGGCGGGCAGTTCGTGGGCTTCGAGAACTACGTGACGATGTTCACGAACGACACGACGTTCACGGCGATCCGGAACAACGTCATCTGGGTGATCGTCGCCCCCGCGGCGTGCACGATCCTCGGACTGATCTTCGCGGTGCTGCTCGAGAAGCTGGCGTGGAAGACGGCCTTCCGGCTCATCATCTTCATGCCGATGGCCATCTCGATGCTCGCCGCCGGCGTGATCTTCCGCGGCCTGTTCCAGGAGAACCCGAACCTGGGCGCCGTGAACGCCGCGATCGTCGGCGTGCAGGGCTGGTTCGGCGACGCCGCGAACTACCCCGGCGCCGGTCCGCGCGAGGGCACGGGGATCGTGGCCGACCGCGGCATCATCTCGTCCGAGGAGACCGTGCAGCCCGGCTCGATCCAGAACTTCGCCCTGACGGGCGTGCGCCAGGGCGACCTGCCCGAGGAGGCGGAGGACGCGCAGGCGGTGGACTCGGCCGCGGACACCGAGATCTCCGGCACGGTGTTCCTCGACGTCATCCGCGGCGGCGGCGGCACGAACGGCGAGATCGAGGAGGGCAAGAGCGGTCTGCCCGGCATCCGGGTCGACGCGGTGGCGCCGGACGGATCGATCGCCGGGTACGCGACGACCGGCGCGGGAGGCGAGTACACGATCGAGGGCCTCACGGCGGGCGAGAGCTACACCGTGGCGCTGCCGGCGGCGAACTTCGACGAGGGCGGCCAGGGCGTCTCGTGGCTGTCGGCGTCGTTCATCAACGCCGTCGTCATCCTGTCGTACATCTGGATCTGGGCGGGCTTCGCGATGGTCATGATCGCGTCGGGTCTGTCGGCCATGGATCGCTCGCTGCAGGAGGCCGCGCGCATGGACGGCGCGAGCGAGTGGAAGGTGTTCACGAAGATCACGGTCCCGCTGCTGGCGCCCGTGCTCATCGTCGTGGTCGTCACGCTCATCATCAACGTGCTGAAGATCTTCGATCTCGTGTACGTCATCCCACCGGGCGCCTCGAAACCCGCGGCGAACGTCATCGCGGTGGAGATGTGGACGCAGTCGTTCGGCGGCGGCAACAACCAGGGCCTCGGCTCGGCGCTGGCCATCCTGCTGCTCATCCTCGTGCTGCCGTCGATGATCATGAACGTCCGCAGGTTCCGTCAGGAGAAGGCCCGATGACCTCCGCCGCAGCGCTCGGACTGGTGACGAAGAAGAAGACGGCCGGACAGCGCATCGCCGACGCCCTCGGCAGCACGATCGTCAACGTCGTGCTGATGATCGTCGCGCTGTTCTGGCTCATCCCGAGCATCGGGCTGTTCCTGACGTCGCTGCGCTCCGCCGGCGACAACGCGCAGTCCGGCTGGTGGACGGTGTTCACGAAGCCGGCCGAGCTGACGATCCAGAACTACGCCAACCTGCTGCAGAACCCCGACATCACGGGATCGATCTGGAACACGATCGTCATCGCCGTGCCCACGACGATCCTCGTCGTGCTGATCGGATCGCTCGCGGGCTACGCGTTCGCGTGGATGCAGTTCCCTGGGCGCGACTGGCTGCTCATCGTCGTGATCGTGCTGCTGGCCGTGCCCATCCAGGTGGCGATCATCCCGCTCGCCCAGCTGTTCGGCGCGCTCGGCATCTTCGGCAGCGTGCTCGGCGTCATCCTGTTCCACACGGCGTTCGGCTTGCCGTTCGCGATCTTCCTGCTGCGCAACTTCTTCACGGAGGTGCCGGGCGAGCTGATCGAGGCGGCCAGGATCGACGGCGCGGGGGAGTGGCGGATCTTCTTCACGGTGATGCTGCCGCTGGCGATGCCGGCGGTCGCGTCGCTGGCGATCTTCCAGTTCCTGTGGACGTGGAACGACATGCTCGTGGCGCTGATCTTCACGAACTCCGAGTCGATGCCGCTCACGGTGGCGATCCAGTCGCAGCTGCGTCAGTTCGGGTCGAACATCGACGTGCTCTCGGCGGGCGCGTTCCTGTCGATGATCGTGCCGCTGATCGTGTTCTTCGCCTTCCAGCGCTACTTCGTGCAGGCGATGCTCGCCGGCTCCCAGAAGTAGCCGATTCGGTTGCTGAACGGAGCGGCGCAGCCGCGCAGATGAAGCGACCAGTCGAACCCGTCAGCCGCAGCCGAGGCGGTTCTGCACCGACCGCAGCGCGTCGATCTCGCGCTGCTGCGTGTCGGCCATCGCCTGGGCCGTCTGCCGCACGCGGGGCACGCTGCCCAGGTCGAGCTCGGCGGCGACCATCTCGAGGGCGCCGGTGTGGTGGCGGATCATCAGCTCGGTGAACAGGCAGTCGCCGGCCGTCGTGCCGGCCGTCTGCTGCAGGCGCGCGAGCTCGTCGTCGCTCGCCATGCCCATGGCGTCGCGCAGCTCGTCCTCGCTGGCCGTGGGCGTCACGGCGCCGCCGTGGTCGTGCTCGCTGCCCTGCATCCACGCCATGAGCGGATCGGAGCCGCGCTGCGGCAGCCCCCACTCCACAAGCCACCCGTACATCTCGCCGCCCTGGGCCTGCTGACCCGTGGCGATGTCGTAGGAGATCACGCGAAGCTCGTCGTCGTCGGTGGCGCGGTACTGGATCATCGCCATCTCCACGGCCTGCGCGTGATGCACCTGCATGTCGCGGGCGAAGCCGATGTCGGCCTCGTTCGGTGCGGTCACCGCGTCGAACGCCGAGAACCGGCCGGCCGCGAAGGCGACGCCGGCGACGAGGATCAGCGCGAAGACGACGAGCGGCCACTGCCGCCGCGGGCGGACGGCGCGCTCGTCGTCGGCCATGCGGCTCAGGCCTTCCCGGGGCCGTCCACCGCGCCCGAGCACGAGGCGCCGGACTCCGGCACATCCTCGCTGCGCCAGTACTCCTCGAAGAACTCCGCGAGCCGCGGGTCGTCGGCCGCGTCCACCTTGAGCTGGGCGTTCCAGGCCTGGATGGAGACGGGCGAGTCCATGCCCTCGAAGGGGGAGAGGATCGCGTAGGTGCGCGGGGTGAGCCCGCGCAGCGCCTCGATGTCGGCGTCGCTGACCTGCGCGGGGTCGTACGTCAGCCACACCGCGCCGTGCTCCATCGAGTGGGTGGCGTACTCCTCCTGCTGCGGCTCGGTGTAGACGCCGCAGTTCAGCCAGTACGGGTAGTGCTCGCCGCCGGCCGAGGGGGTCTGGGCGTACTCGACGTCGGTGCCGACCTCGACGTGCCGCGTGTCGTTGTCGAAGGTCTCGACGCCCGCGATCTCGGCGCCCGTGCCGCCGGCGGTGTACTCGGGGTAGCTCGGCGCGAAGACGTACGACGCCACGATCGCGCCCACCACGGCGAGGGCCGCGACGGAGCCGACCGTCCACCACACCAGCTTGCCGCGCTGACGCTTCTTGAGGTGCGTCTGGTACTCGGCGAGCTTCTCCTGGCGGCGCGCCTCGCGCTGCTGCTTCACGGTGAGCTGCTGCTCCGCCGCGCGCGCCGGGTTGCCGCTGGTGCCCTTGGTGCGGTTGTTCGATGCCACGCGCCCAGAATATGCATACGCAAGTGACGGGAGGCTGAGAAGGCGCCGCCCATGCGCCGGTCGCGGCGCCGCGTCGCCCGGGGACACGGCAGGATGGGTGCGTGAGCGAGAACGCGGTCCCGCGGACGAGACGGCTGGGCGTCGGGATCGGCGCCCTCGCGGCGGCGGCCCTGCTGGGCCTCGTCATCCGGCTCGCCGCGGGCGACGGGCCGCTGCCGGTCGACTCGTGGTGGCGCGGCGTGGTGCGCGCCGCGCCGGAGGGGCCGCTGCTCGGCATGTCGCACGCGCTCGACACGATCGGGGGCGGGCGCTTCGCCAACCTGTGGATCCCGCTCGGCCTGCTGCTGGTGCTGCTCGCGCTGCGGCGGCCGTGGAGCGCGCTCGCCTACGCCGTCGCCTCGCTCGGCAGCACCGCGATCGTCCACCTGGGCAAGGAGCTCTTCGCGCGCGTGCGGCCCGACGACATCCTCATCCACATCTCCTCGGCGGCGTATCCGTCGGGGCACACGGCGTTCGCCGCGACGGTGGCCACCGCGCTGTGGGCGGCGTTCCCGCGCTGGTGGGTGGCCGCTGTCGGCGCGGTGTGGACGGCGGCGATGGCCTTCTCGCGCACGCATCTCTCGGCGCACTGGCTCACCGACACAGTGGGCGGCGCGCTGACCGGCATGGGCGTCGTGCTTGTCGTCGCGGCGCTCCTCGCGCACCGGCTCGACGAGGAGCCGCACCCGCGCGGGGAGACCCGGCCGCGGGACCCGGCTCAGGCTCTGTGAATCCGCAAGTCTCTGTCGAATCCGGGCGCCCAGACGCGCGGATATGACACAGACTTGCGGATATGCGCACGTCGAGACGGGTGCGGGATCAGACCAGGCCGAGGGAGCGCACCTGATCGGCCTCGGCCTGCAGCTCGGCCGCCGAGGCGTCGATGCGGGTGCGAGAGAACTCGTCGATGTCCAGGTCGGGGACGATCCGCCAGTCGCCGCCGGCCGTCGTGACGGGGAACGAGCTCACGAGACCCTCGGGCACGCCGTAGGAGCCGTCGGAGAACACGGCCATCGACGTCCAGTCGCCCTCGCGCGTGCCGCCGAGCCAGTCGCGCGCGGCGTCGACCGTGGCGCTCGCCGCGGAGGCGGCCGAGGACGATCCGCGCGCCTCGATGATGGCCGTTCCGCGGTTCGCGACCGTGGGGATGAAGTCGCGCTCCACCCACTCCCGGTCGCCGATCGCCTCGAGCGCGGGGCGGCCCGCCACGAGCGCGTGCGTGAGGTCGGGGTACTGCGTGGCGGAGTGGTTGCCCCAGATCGCCACGCGCGAGATGTCGGCGACCGGCGCGCCCGTCCTCGCGGCCAGCTGCGCGACGGCGCGGTTGTGGTCGAGGCGCGTGAGGGCCGAGAAGCGCTCGCGCGGGATGTCGGGGGCGTGCGACGCCGCAATGAGGGCGTTCGTGTTGGCCGGGTTGCCCGTGACGAGCACCCGCACGTCGTCGTCGGCGACGGCGCCCAGTGCCTCGCCCTGCGCGCGGAAGATGGCGCCGTTGGCCTCGAGCAGGTCGGCGCGGGTCATGTCGGCGCTGCGCGGGCGGGCGCCGACGAGCAGGGCGAGCTGCGCGCCGTCGAAGATCGCGCGTGGGTCGTCGCCCGTCTCGACGCCGGCTAGCAGCGGGAAGGCGCCGTCCTGCAGCTCCATGACGACGCCTTCGAGCGCCTTCAGCGCCGGGGTGATCTCGAGCAGGCGCAGCTCGATGGGCCGCTCGCCCAGGCCACCGGCGGCGAGTCGGAAGAGCAGGCTGTAGCCGATCTGACCGGCCGCGCCGGTGACCGCGATGCGCAGGGGCGTCATGACTCCGACGCTATCGCGGCGGGCGGTGCAGGGGAACCGGGTTATCGGGACAGCTGGCCGAGCGTGTAGGGAGGGAGCGTCTGATCGCCCGCCGTGACGGTGATGGCGTCGTCTTCGTCCATCCACGCCTCGCTGGGGATCTCGATCTCTGCGATACCCATCTCGTTGGCGACCTGGCACCCGGACGCGCTCACCGGGACCTCGACCTCGACTTCGACCACGTCGGCGTCGAGTGCGACATCGAGCAGGGTGCCGAAGATCGTCGCGTGCACTTCCGTACCGGCGGGGGCCGTGACGACCAGCCTCACCGCGTTGGAGGCGCCGTTGCCGTTGTTCGTCTTCCAGCTCGAGGCCTCGAGATCGAGTGCGACCGCGACGGGCCCCGCGTCGTCGCCAGGGTCGTCCGGAGGTGTCGTCGGCGTGGGGGTCGGCGTCGGTTCAGCCGCGCCCGTACCCTCGTCCCCTTGCTGCTCGTCCCGCTCGTCCTGCTCCACGGCGGCCGTCGCCGGTGCGGGCGGCGCGGCCTCGATGAGCACCGGCGGCGCGGGCTCGGGTGCCGGCTGCGGCGCGGGCGCCCTCGGCTTCTCGGGCTCGGGCTCGGGGATCTTCGGCTCCTCCTCGACCTGTGCCTCCTCGGAGCCGTGCGCGGCGAGGGCGGCGTCGGGCTCGATCGAGGCGTCGGACGGGGCCGCGCTCTCCTCGATCGCGGCGGGCTCGCTCGTCGGGGCCGGAGCGCCGGGAACGACCGCGTTGGCGACGATCGTGCCGACGATCGCGATCGAGGCGACGCCGGCGACGACGAGGCCTCCGATGGTCCACGCCGATCCGGTCGTGGAGCCGCCGCTCGCCGACCCGGAGGAGGAGCCCGCGGCGCCCGCGGTCCCGGCACCCGCCGCGGCGAGGAGCGCGCCGGCGCCCTCGGCGGCGTGGCCGAACACCTCGGCGCCGTGGCCGATCAGGTCGAATGACCCCGTGGCCGCGCCGTCGACCACGCCGTCGGGCATCGCCATGAGGGCCAGGGGAGCGGCGCCGTCCTGCTGCAGCGACGCGAGGTAGCCCGCGGCCCCCGTGACGCCGACCGCGAGGGGCAGCAGCACGAGCACCAGGCGGCTGCCCACGTCGTGCGCCTCCGCGGCCACGATGGTGCAGCGGGCGCAGTCGGCGACGTGGCGGTCGACCTTGCCGCCGTCGCGCGTGCCCAGGTTGCCGCGGGCGTGCGCGCCGAGGCGCTCGATCGTCCAGCGGCAGTCCGAGTCATCGCCGACGGCGGCGATGTGCGCCTGGATCCACGCCTCGCGCAGCCCCTCGCGCGCGCGGAAGGCCAGCTGCGACACGGCGGCGGGCTTCATGCCCAGCAGCTGCGACACCGCGGCGGGCTTCATCTGCTCCACCTCGGTGTACCAGAGCACCTCCTGCCAGCGGCTCGGCAGCGAGCGGAACGCCGAGGTGGTGAGGCTGCGGTCGAGCGCCGCGTCGACCGCGTCCTCGCTCGTGGCGGGATCCTCGACCTCGTCCATCTCGTCCACCGCGGTCTCGCGGTGGGCGCCGCCCCACGCGGCGGCCGTGTTGCGGATGGCCGTGAAGAGGTAGGCGCGGAACGAGCCGGTCGGGCCGCCGCCGCGGCGGATCGCCTGGAAGATCTTGGCGTACGCCTCCTGCACGAGGTCGTCGGCGTCGAGCGACGGCGAGATCGAGCGGGCGGCGACGATCGCCGATCCGTAGTGCCGGCGCCACAGCTCGCCGAACGCACCAGCGTCGCCCGAGCGCGACCGCAGGACGAGATCGGCGTCGGCCGTCGTCTCGGTCGGGTCCGTGTCGGGCACACGCATTACTCCATTGTGGTCTTCGCGGGCCGAGCCGCGCCAGTTCTCCCCAGATTTCGAGGGTTCCTCTGCGCTTCGCGGGTCGGATCCGGGAATCTCGGGAGATTTTCTCCGAACCCGCGTAATGAATCGCGGGGTGCGCGGTCTCATCCGGTGAGAGAGGCATGCGCCCGCCGATCCTGTCGGTGCGGCGCCCCGATCGGACGGAGCGCTTCGGGGGAGGGGATCGGTTCCGGTCGGATGAGAGGGGCCCGGTGTTCGGGGGAACGCCGGGTCCCTCGTTCTGCCCCCGGCGCATCGGCGCACGCGCCGGCCGTCAGACGCGCGCGCCCGCCGCCCACACGGCGCGCACCCGCAGCGACGCGTCCAGCAGCACGGCGTCGGCCACCGCGCCGGCCGCCAGCGAGCCGAGGTCGCCCCGGCCGATCGCCGCCGCGGGCACGGCGGTCAGTGCCGCGACGGCGTCGGGCAGTGCGGCGCCGAAGCCCACCGCGCGGCGCAGGGCGGCGTCCTGCGTGAGGGTCGATCCGGCGATCGCGCCGGTGGCGCGCACGCGCGCGACGCCGCCCGCCACATCCACGTCGAGGGCGCCGATCGTGTAGGCGCCGTCGGGCATGCCCGTGGCCGCCATCGCGTCGGTGACGAGGGCGACGCGGCCCGGCGCGGCCGCGAAGAGCATCCGCATGACGTCGTCGCGCACGTGCACGCCGTCGGCGATGAGCTCGAGCGTGACCCGCTCGTCGCGCGCGGCCACGGGGATCGGCCCCGGATCGCGGTGGTGGATGCCCGGCATGGCGTTGAAGGCGTGGGTGAGGATCGTCGCGCCCGCCTCGATCGCCGCCCGCGTGGCGTCGCCATCGGCCGCGGTGTGCCCGATCGCCGCGGCGGCGCCCGCCGCCACGACGCGCCGCACGGCGTCGAGGCCGCCCGGCCGCTCGGGCGCGATCGTCACCTGCCGCACGGTGCCGCGACCGGCCTCGAGCAGCCGCTCGACGTCGGCGGGCGCCGGATCGCGCAGCAGCGCGGGATCGTGCGCGCCGTGGTGCGCGGGGTCGAGGAACGGGCCCTCCAGGTGCGAGCCCAGCACGCCCGGATCGGCGGCCGCGAGATCCGCGACGACCGCCGCGCGCGCGGCGAGCAGCTCGAGCGGGGCGGTCACGAGGGAGATCACCGCGCGCGTCGTGCCGTGCCGGCGGTGCAGGTCGCGGGCGGTGCGGATCGCGTCGGCGCCCTCGTCGAACGCCGCGCCGCCGCCGCCGTGGCCGTGCAGGTCGACGAAGCCGGGCGTCAGCACGGCGGCCGGGCCGGCCAGTGCCGCCGCGTCGACGACCTCGTCACCCGCCGCGACGATGCCGCGCCAGTCTCCCGATCCGGTCGCCGCGATGCGGTCGCCCTCCAGCCGGATCCACCCGTCCGCCGTCTCGGACGCCCCCGTCACGAGGCGGGCGGAGTGGATCACGGTTCCCATGCGGAAAGCGTGCCACATCGGGCGGATCCGACCCTTGGCAGCCGGCGCCGGTCCGTTATGATCGAGGGGTCGCGACTGGCGTTGAGGTGGGTCACCACCGGGGAGCGACCTGGACGGCATTCGACCGCGCGCCTGGGCCGAAGCGAACACCCGTAATCCGCCACGTCGTCTGGAGATCGCCATGACCGATCCGCTGTTCAACGCCCCCCTGTCCGAGGTCGACCCGGAGATCGCGCAGGTGCTGCAGCGCGAGCTCGACCGCCAGCGCGGCTTCCTCGAGATGATCGCGTCCGAGAACTTCGTGCCGCTGTCGGTGCTGCAGTCGCAGGGCTCGGTGCTCACGAACAAGTACGCCGAGGGCTACCCCGGCCGCCGGTACTACGGCGGCTGCGAGGAGGTCGACGTCGCCGAGGAGCTCGCCATCGCCCGCGCCAAGGAGCTGTTCGGCGCCGAGTTCGCCAACGTGCAGCCGCACTCGGGCGCGTCGGCCAACGCCGCCGTGCTGCACGCCATCGCCCGCCCCGGCGACACGATCCTGGGCCTGTCGCTCGACCACGGCGGCCACCTGACGCACGGCATGAAGATCAACTTCTCGGGCCGGCTCTACGACATCGTCCCCTACGAGGTCGATGCCGAGACCTCGATGGTCGACATGGACGAGGTGCGCCGCCTCGCGCTCGAGCACAAGCCGAAGGTCATCATCGCCGGCTGGTCGGCCTACCCCCGCCAGCTCGACTTCGCCGCCTTCCGAGCGATCGCCGACGAGGTGGGCGCGTACCTGTGGGTCGACATGGCGCACTTCGCCGGCCTCGTGGCGGCGGGCCTGCACCCCAGCCCCGTGCCGCACGCGCACGTCGTCTCTTCCACCGTGCACAAGACGATCGGCGGCCCCCGCTCGGGCTTCATCCTCACCAACGACGCCGACATCGCGAAGAAGATCAACTCGGCCGTCTTCCCCGGTCAGCAGGGCGGCCCGCTCATGCACGTCATCGCCGCCAAGGCGACGGCGTTCAAGCTCGCGGCGACCCCGGAGTTCCGGGACCGCCAGGAGCGCACGCTCCGAGGCGCGCGGATCCTCGCGGATCGCCTGACGCAGCAGGACGTGAAGGACGCGGGCATCACGATCCGCTCGGGCGGCACCGACGTGCACCTCGTGCTCGTGGACCTGCGCGACGCGGCGATCGACGGCAAGCAGGCCGAGGACCTGCTGCACGAGATCCGCATCACCGTGAACCGCAACTCGGTGCCGAACGACCCGCGCCCGCCGATGGTCACCTCGGGCCTGCGCATCGGCACGCCGGCGCTGGCCACCCGTGGTTTCGGCGACGCGGAGTTCACCGAGGTCGCCGACGTCATCGCGCTCGCGCTGCTGCCCGATCCCGACCTCGCGGCGCTGCGCGAGCGCGTGGCGACGCTCGCCGACGCGTTCCCGCTCTACCCGGGCCTCGAGCAGGCCGGCCAGGGCTACGCGGGCGTCTGATGGTCGCGCGGGTTCTCGACGGGAAGGCCGCATCGGCGGCGATCAAGGCCGAACTCGCCGAGCGGGTGGCGGCGCTCAAGGAGCGCGGCGTCGTGCCCGGCATCGCCACCGTGCTCGTCGGCGCCGACCCGGCGTCGCAGCTGTACGTGGGCATGAAGCACCGCCAGTCGGAGGCGATCGGGATGAACTCGATCCAGCGCGAGCTGCCCGCCGACGCCACGCAGGAGCAGGTCGAGGCGCTGATCGACGAGCTGAACGCCGATCCCGCCTGCCACGGCTACATCGTGCAGCTGCCGCTGCCGAAGCACCTCGACACCGACGCGATCCTGGAGCGGATCGATCCCGCCAAGGACGCCGACGGCCTGCACCCGACCAACCTCGGTCGCCTCGTGCTGAACGTGAACGCGCCGATCCACACGCCGCTGCCGTGCACGCCGCGGGGCGTCATCGAGCTGCTGCTGCGTCACGACTACGACCTGAAGGGCAAGCACGTGGTCGTCGTCGGCCGCGGCGTCACGATCGGCCGCTCGATCGGACTGCTGCTCACGCGCCGCGAGATCAACGCCACCGTCACGCAGGTGCACACGGGCACGGTCGACATGGGGCAGTACCTGCGCCAGGCCGACGTGATCGTCGCCTCGGCGGGCGTGAAGCACCTCATCAGGCCCGAGGACGTCAAGCCCGGCGCGGCCGTGCTCGACGTGGGCGTGACGCGCGAGGACGACCCCGCCACGGGCAAGCAGAAGGTCTACGGCGACGTCGACCCGGCCGTGGCCGAGGTCGCGGGCTGGCTCTCGCCCAACCCGGGCGGCGTCGGACCCATGACCGTCGCGCTGCTCATGACGAACGTCGTCGAGGCTGCGGAGCGCGCCACCGCTTGACCCGGCATCCGGGAATGCGCCCGGCGTAGGTAAGGCTCACCTATGCCGGGTGTATCCTGGGGGCGATGTCCGTTCACACGCACGAGGGCTCCGTCCGGGAGCACAGCGACGCCGCCTGCCGCGCGCCGCGGCACTCGCGCGTCCAGCACCTCATCACCGCCGACGAGTCGTCGCTCGCCGAGCTCGAGACGCTGCTGGCGACCCTGCCGATCTGCTCCACCGGTCGCGTGTTCATCGAGATCCCCGACGCGACCTGGGTCAGCGACATCCGCGTGCCCGCCCGCATGACGCTGACCTGGCTCGACCGCTCGGCCCGCACGGGGGCGCCCGGGACGGGGCGCGCGTGCCCGACCGGTCGCGCGCTCGCCCGCGCCGTCACGGCATGGGCCGACGAGATGATGTGCGACGAGGGCGATGCCACGCGCGTGCACCTGCTGGGCGGCTACCTCGGCACGGCCGACATCGTGGATCACCTCACCGACCGCCTCGGCGTGCCGGCGGACGCCATCCACGCGCCCGAGCGCTACCGGCTGCTCGCCCGCGACTGACGGGCGGGCGGGCGTTCCGCGCGCACGTAGCCGCCGTCCTCCAGCCCGGCCTCGATCTCGAAGCGATTGCGCATCGGATCGGTGCCGGCCAGCAGGTAGAGGATCGGCAGCAGCAGCCCGTAGCGGCGCCACTGCCGCACGTGCACGAGCTCGTGGGCGCGCACGCGCGCGCTCTCGGCGTCGCGGTGCGTGAGGTAGCAGCGGCCGACGCACACGCCGCCGCGCGCATGCGTCCAGCGCGGCATGCGGCGGAACACGAGCAGCTCGCCGTGGCGCTCGACCTCTCCCGTGCTCCACAGCCCGCCCCACGCGATGCCGAACGCGGTCGCGATGTGGAAGCCGGCGCGACTGATCCACGAGTCGAGCAGGATGGTCGGGATGCGCCGGTCGAGCGTGCGGCCGTGCTCGAGGCGGAGCGCCGCGATCTCGCGCCAGTTGCCCGGGCGCGGCGGGGAGGGGAACGAGACCTTCACGCGAGCGACCCCACGAGCCGCAGGATCGTGCTCATGTCGTCGACGGCGGCCGCCGGCGTCGCGGGGGCGAACCCGGCGATCGTCGCGCCGGCCAGCGGCATCCGGGCGCGCAGCGCGCCGATCGCCGCCAGGAGCGCCACGGGCGAGAGCCCGAACGGAGCGGCCCGCGAGACGCCGGCGAGGTGGGCGGGATCGAGCACGTCCAGGTCGATGTGCAAGAACGCCCGCGTCGCACCCGTTGCCGCGACGGCGTCGGCGAGCGCCTCGGCGCCGGCCTCGATCTCGTCGCACGCGAGGCGCGCGATCCCCGCCTCCGCGGCGTGATCCGCCTCCGCGCGCTCGAGATCGCGGGCGCCGGCGAGGATCACCCGCTCGGGCGCGATGCGCCCGGGCTCGAGGGCCAGGCCCGCGGCGCCGCCGCCCAGCACGGCGCGCAGCGCCATGCCCGAGAACGCACCGGACGGGCTCGTCTCGGGGGAGTGCAGGTCGCCGTGCGCGTCGAGCCACACGACGGCGAGGTCGTCGGCGGCGAGCGCGTCGATGGCGGGCACCGAGACCGAGCAGTCGCCGCCGATGACGATCGCGGGGGAGTCCTCCGCGGCCACGGCGGAGGCGATGCTCTCGCGCACCCGCAGCAGGGAGCTGGCGCGCTGCACGCCGGTCTCGAGCTGCTCGCCCGCCTCCAGCGGCACCGCCACGCGCGTGCAGGCCGCGCTCGGCAGGTCGCCGGCGATCGCCTCTGCACCGTCGACGAGCGACATCGCGCGCGTCGAGGGCGAACCCTGCCATTGCGGAACCACGACGAACCGGACCATGGGGCCATTCTCTCCCGCGCGACGCGCGTTCGCCCCGCGTGGGCTCATCTTCGTCGCCCGGAGCCGCTTCGCGCCCGCCGCACACGCGACGGCGCCGCCCCGGATGATCCGGAGCGGCGCCGCGCGCGAGTGGGGGCGTCAGGAGGTGATGGCCTGCGTGTTCCCCGACTTGAGGGCGGCCAGGCGCGCCTCGACCTCGGTGAGCTGGCCCATGTCGTTCAGCTCATCGAACTGCGCGTCGAGCGACGACGCGGCGAGCTCGGCCTTGCCGGCGGCGAGCGCCTCCTGGCGGCGGATCTGCTCCTCGAAGCGGCCGAGGTCGCTCGTCGGGTCGAGCACGTTGATCGACTTGACGGCGTCGTGCACCTTGTTCTGGGCCTCGGCCGTCTTGGCGCGGGCGAGCAGCTCGCTGCGCTTCGACTTGAGCTCCTCGAGCTTCTGCTTCATGCCGTCGAGCCCGCCCTTGAGCTTCTCGACGACCTCGGTCTGCGCGGCGATCTGCGGGGCGACGGCCTTGGCGTCGTTCTCCTCCGCGATCTGGCGCTGCAGGGCGACCTTGGCGAGGTTGTCGAACTTCTCGGCGTCGGCGGTGTTGCCCGCCGCGCGCAGCTCGTCGGCCTTGCGGCTCGCCGCGAGGGCCTTATTGCCCCACTCCTTCGCCGTCTCGAGGTCCTCGGCGTGGTCGCGCTCGAGCAGGCGCAGGTTGCCGATCGTCTCGGCGATCGCGGCCTCGGCGTCGGCGATGTTGTTCGTGAAGTCGCGCACGAGCTGGTCGAGCATCTTCTGCGGATCCTCGGCCTGGTCGATCAGCGCGTTCACGTTGGCGCGGATCAGGGTCGAGATGCGGCCGAAGATCGACTGCTTGGTCATGGTGGTTCCCTTCGTGGATGGTGCAGAGCGTCGAGTCGGTTCGTGAAGGTCTATGGCGAGTCTAGGAGCGCCGGCTATGGGTGCGCAGGACGAATTCGGCAGGTGGGACCGCTCGCTCGCGGAGGCGGATGTGCACCCGCGCCACGTCAGAACCTGCCGCCGCCGCGGCGCCCGCTGCGGCCGCCCGAGCGACCGCCGCCGAAGCCGCCGCCGCGCCGGCCCCCGCCGAAGCCGCCCCCGCCGAAGCCGCCGCCGAGCCCGCCGCCCCAGCCGCCCGAGCGGCGCGAGCCGCCGCCGGAGAGCAGGCCGCCGATGATGCCGCCGATGATCGCGCCGCCGATGTCGCTGCCGCCCGATGAGCGGTAGCCGCCCGATCCGCCCATCATGCCGCCGCCCATCATGCCGCTCAGGTCGGACCGCGCCAGCTGCGAGGCCGACTCGGCCAGCTGCAGCGCGCGCTGCGCGTGCGGCAGCGCCTGCGCCGCGTCGGCGGCCTGCAGCGCCTCGGCGCGGGCGAGGGACGAGGCCGCCTCGGCCAGGCGCGTGCGCGCGTCGGCCCCGACGGCCCCGCGCCGCGCAGCGATGAAGTCCTGGGCGGCGGTCACCGCGCTGCGGGCCTGCAGGATCGTCTGGCCGAGCAGCTGCTGGGCCCGCTGGCCGTTCACGATGACGGCGTCGATCTGGTCGTTGGCGGCCTGCAGGTGCTGCAGCAGCACGCGTGGGCGCCGGGCGGAGCCCGACAGGTTCTGCCTGGCCAGCGCGATCGCCTGCTCGGTGGCGGCGATCGCGGGCGCCGCGTCGGCGGCGCCCGCGAGGTCGCGCGCCCTGGCCACGTCGCCCTCCAGCTCGGTCACGAGGGCGACGGCCTGTCGCTCGGCGGCCGTCAGCGTCGCGCCCAGCTCGGTGACGGCGCGCTCGAGGGCGACGGCCTGGTCGGCGGCCTGCTCGCCCACGACGATCGCGGCGGCCGCCTCGCCCGTGTCGCCCGCCGCCAGCAGCAGCTCGGCCTCCCTCAGCTCCGCCTCGGCCGTCGCCAGTCGATCGCGGGCCTGCGCCGGGTTGTCCGCCACCTCCTGCAGGGCCTCCGGCGCGTACGTGGCGCGCAGCGACTCGAGGGCGGCGGCGGCGCGCTGGTCGGCGCCGGTCGCCGCGGTCAGCGCCCGCCGGGCGTTCTCGAGCGCGGCCGGCGCGTTGCGCTCCACCTCGCGCAGCGTGCGGAACGTCTCGGCCTTCTCCTCGAGCGACTGCGCGGCGGCCTCGCAGAGGCGCAGGATCTCCTCGTTCCACGCGCGGGCCTGCCTCTCGCCGTCCGGCTCGGCGTCGCCGAGGCGCTGCCGCAGCTCGAACGCCTTCGCGAGGTTGCGCTTCGCCGCCTCCAGTGCGCGACGGAACTCGCCCGTCGCGTCCTCGCCGAACTGGGCGATCGCGAAGCCCAGCTCCTGCTCGCTCGACTTGACGGCGTCGTCGGTGGCCACCAGCGCCGAGGCGGCGCGCTGCTCGAGCTCCTCGAGCGGCACGGCGCCCGGCTCCGCGTCGTCCCTGGCCCGCGATCGGCGCACGAGCCACAGGATCAGCACCGCTCCGCCGATGAGGACGACGATCCCGACGATCCACGGGAGGGCACCCGATCCGCCCTGCGTCCGCTCCTCGACGGCGTCGGCCGCCGCATCCGCCACACCCGCCCAGTCGTCGGCGCGCAGGGGCTCCTCCACCGCGGTCTCGATGCGCGCGAGGTCGTCGTCGCTCAGGGGGCCCTCCAGGTCGGAGGAGACGTAGTACTGTCGGGCGTCCACGGCGATCGCCAGGAGGTACTGATCGGTGCCGAGCCCGTTCTCGGTCGCGACGGCGTCGGCCCAGGCGACACGGTCGCTCGGGGCGTCGAACTCGTCGACGTACACGATCCACAGGTCGATTCCCGTGTCCTCGCGCAACTGCTCGAGGCGCTCGTCCGCGGCGCGCTCCTCGGCGTCGGTGAGCGCGTCGACGGCGGGCAGGTCGAAGACGAACGAGTCGCCCAGGGTCACGGGCTCCGCCGCGCCCGCCGGCGATGCCGCCCCCATGAGCAGCGCCCCGGCCGCCACCGCCGTCCACGTCGCCAGCCTGCGCATCGCGCCCCTCTCGCTCGGGGCGCGCCGGCTCTGCGCACGGCGGTCGCCCCGCCACGATCCTATTCACGGCCACGGACACGGGAAAGCGCGGCGGACGCGGCCCGGTCGGCGCCGACATCCAGGCGCGGGAACATACGCTGACAGGGATGGACGACAGGTACGGACCCGACGTGCTCGCGACCGGGTGGCGCGATCGCGGCACGAAGCAGGCCAAGCGCGTGCCCGCGCAGATCGACCTCGTGGTCGAGGTGGCGGGCGACGGCTTCACCGGCGCGATCACCCGCCGCGAGGGGCCGCACGTGGAGCTCGAGGACCGCAAGGGCCGCAGGCGGCTGTTCCCGCTCGGCAAGGGCTTCCTCATCGACGGCGAGCCGGTGGAGCTCGTCGCGCCCTCCGCCCAGCGCCAGGGGCGGCGGCGCACGGCGTCCGGCTCGTTCGCCGCGGAGGACCGGCGGGCGCGCGTCGCGCTGCCCAGCCGCATCCTCGTGGAGGGCAAGCACGACGCCGAGCTCGTGGAGCGCGTGTGGGGCGACGACCTGCGCGCCGAGGGCGTGGCGGTGGAGTTCCTCGAGGGCATCGACGTGCTGGACGACGTGCTGCGCGCCGAGCCGCCGTCGGCCACGCGCCGCTACGGCGTGCTCGTGGACCACCTCGTGCCGGGATCGAAGGAGCAGCGGATCGCGGATGCCGTGGCGCGCGGACCGCACGGAGCGCACGTGCGCATCGTCGGGCACCCGTTCGTCGACGTGTGGCAGTGCGTCAAGCCGCAGGCGCTGGGCATCGCGGCGTGGCCCGTGGTGCCGCGCGGCACCGACTGGAAGACGGGCATCTGCCGCGGCCTCGGCTGGCCGGCCGAGGACCAGGCCGACATCGGCCGCGCGTGGCAGCACATCCTCTCGCGCGTCACGACCTTCCGCGACGTCGAGCCGGAGCTGCTCGGCCGCGTCGAGGAGCTCATCGACTTCGTGACGGCGCCGTAGCGGGGATCGGGCGATGCGGACACGGCGGCAGCGGCTCGCGCTGCGCGGAGCGGGGGCGTCGTTCGCGGCGAACCTCATCGCCGCCGTCTCGCACACCCTCGGCGGCGAGGACGCGCCCGCGCCGCTCGTCGTGCTCGGCATGATGGCGCTGCTGTGGGCGCCGGCCATGGTCCTCATGGGGCACCGGCCGCGTGCCGGCCGCATCGGGGCCACCGTGATCGTCGCGCAGGCGGCGTTCCACTCGGTCTACGCCGCGCTCGGCTTCCCCACGGGCGGAGCCGCGGGGCACGCCGGCCACGCGGGGCACGGGGCGCCGCTCGAGCTGGGATCGCTTGGCCCCGGCATCGAGGTGAGTCCGCTCATGGTGGCCGCGCACGTCGCGGCCGCGGCCGTCACCTTCGCCGTGCTGATGTTCGGCGAGCGCATGCTGCGGGCGATCCTCGAGTGGACGATCGCGTCGCTGCGGGCGCGCCTCGCCGCTCCCCGGCCGCGGATCGCGCCGCGCCGCGGCATCGTCACCGGGATCGTGCGCGCGCCCCGATCCGGCCGTGCCTTCGCGCTCATCGGCCCGCGCGGGCCGCCCCTTCCTTCCCTCTGAATCCCCAACCATTCCGCGGTCCCGAGGGGACCGCGGGTTCCGCATGCTCAGAAGGAAGAACACATGAACACCCACCGCACCACCCGCCCCGTCGCCCGCCCGCTGCGCCGCCTCGGCGCCGGCATCGCCGTCGGCGCCGCGCTCGTCCTCGGCCTGCCGCTCGCCGCCGCCGCCCACGTCACCGTCTCGCCCGAGCAGGCGACCGGCGGATCGTACGAGGTCCTCACCTTCGCGTTCAGCCACGGCTGCGACGGCTCGCCGACCACCGCGCTGCGCATCGAGATGCCCGACGGCGTCGGCGCGGTCTCGCCCACCGTGCAGGCGGGCTGGGACATCGCGCTCGAGCACGACGAGGCCGACGGGCTGCCGAGCGCCGTGACGTTCACGGCCGAGCAGCCGATCCCCAACGAGCTGCGCGCCGCCGTGCAGCTGCAGATGCAGCTCTCCGCCGACGCGGAGGGCGCCCTCGCGTTCCCCGTCGAGCAGCGCTGCGCCGAGGGATCGGTCTCGTGGAGCGAGATCGCCGAGGAGGGGCAGGATCCCCACGCCCTCGACGCGCCCGCCCCCGTCGTGGCGGTCGCGGCCGGGGACGACGCGCACGGCGCGCACGCGGAGGAGGAAGCGGCCTCGGGCGATGAGGCGGCCTCGGACGCGGCGGGTTGGGGCCTCGCGCTGGGCGCGGGCGGCGCCGTGCTCGGCGCGGCGGCGCTGGCGACGTCGATCGTGGCGCTGCGGCGTCGGTGATTTTCAGAACCGTCTGCGCCGCTCGGGCACGGCTTCGCCGTGCCGCTCGCGTGCTCGCGCCGGCGCGTCCCGCGCCAGCGAGGCGGCGCTTCGCGCCGCGGGGCGGCCGCATAAGCGGCCCCACGCTCGCTTCGCTCGCACAGTGATCGGTTTCTGGGGAGGGACGCCCGATCGGTGATACTCATCGGTTGCTGAACGGAGCGGCCGGAGGCCGCGGAGATGAAGCGACCACCACAACCGTCATGGACTTGCTGTGGTCGCTTCATCTTCGTTCGCTTCGCTGTTTCCTTTTTTGATCTGCGCCGCTCGGGCACCCGCTGCGCGGGCGCCGCTCGCGCTTCGCGCTCTCGCGTCCCGCGAGAGCGAGGCGGCGCTGCGCGCCGCGGGGGCGGCCGCATCGGCGGCCGCACGCTCGCGCTTCGCGCTCGCACAGTGATCGGCTGCGGTGGAGGGGTGCCCGATCGGTCGCACTCATCGGTTGCTGAACGGAGCGGCCGGAGGCCGCGGAGATGAAGCGACCACCGCAAGCGTCATGGACTTGCTGTGGTCGCTTCATCTTCGTTCGCTTCGCTCACTTCGTTCAGCAACCGTGGGCTTGCGGAGATGAAGCGACCACCCCAACCGGTCGGCGGGCGTGGGCCGACTACCCTGGGAGGCATGCCCGACGCACCCCGATACCGCGATCAGCCCGTGTCGTTCGTGCGGCGGGGCGGGCGGATGTCGGAGGCCCAGGAGCGCGCGTGGGCCGAGCTCTCGCCCTTCTACCGCTTCGACGTGCCGCGCGATGCGGCGTCGACGTCGGTGCACCCGGACGCGGTGTTCGATCCGGCCACGGAGTTCGGGCGCGAGGCACCGCTCATCGTCGAGATCGGATCGGGCCAGGGCCACGCCATCGTGAACGCCGCGGTGAACAATCCCGGCACCGACTACCTCGCCGTCGAGGTGTACGTGGGGGGACTCGCCCGCACCATGCTTGACGCCGACAAGGCCGGCGCGCGCAACCTGCGCGTGATCGAGGCCAACGCGCCCGAGGTGCTCGAGACGCTGCTGCCCGAGGGCTCCGCCGCCGAGGTGTGGATCTTCTTCTCGGATCCGTGGTACAAGAAGCGCCACCACAAGCGCCGCATGATCAAGGAGGGCTTCGGCGCCACCGTCGGCCGCGCCCTGCGCGACGGCGGCGTGCTGCGCCTCGCCACCGACTGGGAGGACTACGCGCTGCAGATGCGCGAGGTCATGGACGCCGCCCCCGAGTTCGAGCGCGCGTTCGACGGCGAGTGGGCCCAGCGCTTCGAGGGGCGCGCCATGACGGCCTTCGAGCGCAAGGGGATCGAGAAGGGCCGCGACATCCGCGACCTGGCCTACCGGCGCGTGCCCCGGGGCTGATGGGACACGTCGCCGCCGCGCCGCGCCCGCTCCTGTCGTGGGGCGTGCTCCCCGCGCTGCTCGTGTGCCTCGCGGCGCCGGCGATGTTCGTGCTCGAGTCGCGCCCGCTCGGCTACGCCCTGCTCGTGGTCGGTGTGCTGCTGGCGCTGGTCGCTTTCGGGGCCCGGCCTGCCGCTCCATCACACGACCGGGGAACGACGGAGCCGACCACTCGCACGCCCTCCCTCGCGCGCGACCTGCTGCTCATCGCCCTCGGGCTCGTGTGCGCCTCGGCGATCCACCTCGAGGCGAAGCTCGACGACCTCTCGATGCTCGCCTTCACGCTGGCGCTCGGGGGCGCGGTCGTCGTGCCGTACGTGCTCAGCCGCTTCGTCTTCCGCGATCACGCGATCCGCTTCCCGTGGCGCGGCGGCGGCCGCTGGACCGCGTGGCAGTGGACCTGGCTCGTCGCAGTGATCGCGCTGGGGTGGCTGATCCTGCCGTACTACTTCATCACGAGCGGCGTGTACCTCAACTGGCCCGTGGTGGACGACGCGAACCTCATCGCGCGGCTGTTCGTGGGCGTCGGGGCGGTGGGCATCTGGGACGAGCTGTTCTTCATCTGCACCGTCTTCGCGCTGCTGCGCCGGCACTTCCACGTCGCCACGGCGAACGTGCTGCAGGCGATCGTGTTCGTCTCGTTCCTGTGGGAGCTCGGCTACCGCGAGTGGGGCCCGGTCCTCACGATCCCCTTCGCCCTGCTGCAGGGCTTCATCTTCCTGCGCACCCGCTCGCTCGCCTACGTCGTGACGGTGCACCTGCTCTTCGACGCCGTCGTGTTCCTCGTGCTCGTGCACGCGCACAACCCCGGGGTGCTCGACCCCCTCTTCCTCGTCTGAGCCGGCCGCCCCGGCCCGCCGGATCGCGATCCGCTTCGCGCGCACCCTTTCGCCGGGCCGGATCGTCCCCCTAGAGTGACGGGCAAGGGGGCGGGACCCGCGGAACGACGAAGGCCGAGCGCTCCACCCGCGCGCGCGAGATGGTGCGCACGGCCGAGGAGGAGTTCGGCCCGTGCTCGCTCTACGGCGAGTGCGTGGACGTGTGCCCCGCCGGCATCCCCATCACCGCCATCGCGGGCGTCAACCGCGAGAAGCTCCGCCAGGTGCTCCGCGGCAAGGATGATTAGGTCTTAGGGTTGCTGATCGGTTGCACCGGACCGGTTGCTGAACGGAGCGCCGAAGGCGCGGAGATGAAGCGACCACCGCAACCGTTCTGTGCTTGCTGTGGTCGCTTCATCTTCGTTCGCTGGCGCTCACTTCGTTCAGCAACCGACGGGGTCGCGCTCCGCAACCGCGCGTACGCTTGCTCGCATGAGCGAGACGGTGGGCGCGCTGCTGGCCGAGCTGGAGGGCCTCGAGGACGCGCGCATGCGCGAGATCAACGAGCGCCACGGCGATGACCACGGCGTCAACCTGTCGAAGCTGCGCGCCGTCGCGAAGCGGGTGAAGACCGATCCCGAGCTCGCGCGCGAGCTGTGGGCCACCGGCCGCACGCCCGCGCGACTGCTGGCCCTGCTCGTCTCGCGCCCGAAGCAGTACTCGGCCGACGAGATCGACGCCATGCTGCGCGAGGCCCGCGCGCCCAAGGTGCGCGACTGGCTCACCAACTACATCGCCAAGAAGAGCCCGCACCTCGAGCAGCTTCGCCTGCGCTGGCTCGAGGACGCCGATCCGCACGTCGCCGCGGCCGGATGGGCGCTCACGGGGTTCCGCGCGCAGAAGGACCCGGACGGCCTCGACCTGCCCGCGCTGCTCGACACCATCGAGGCCGAGATGCGCGACGCCCCCGCACCGCTGCAGTGGGAGATGAACTCCACGCTCGCGTACATCGGCATCGCGCACCCGGATCAGCGCGCCCGCGCGCTCGACATCGGCGAGCGGCTCGAGGTGCTGAAGGACTACCCGACGCCGCCGAACTGCACCTCGCCCTACGCCCCGATCTGGATCACCGAGATCGTGCGCAGGCAGGGCTGATCCCGCAACCCCCTCGCGGTCGCCGCCGCGCCCCGGCACCATGGGGGCATGGACGGCGAGCGGATGTATCGGATCCAGACCGGCGCGACCCCCGAGCGCACGTGGGCGGCCCTCACCGACCCCGTGCGGGTGCGGTCCTGGTACTACGGCACGTGGCCGCGCACGACGTGGCAGGTGGGCGAGCCCATCGAATACGTGGACGAGGACGGCGACGTGCAGCTCGCGGGCGAGGTGCTCTCGTACGAGCCGCCGCGCTCGTTCTCGCACACCTTCGTCGCGACGTGGGACGGCGGCCGGGATGATCAGGGGATCCTGACGTGGACCGTCGAGCCCGACGACGCCGGCAGCCGCGTCACCCTCATCCACACGGGCGGTCACGGCGCCGAGACCGCGGAGGGATCGCAGCGGCTCGTCGAGGCGCTCGACGACCACCTGCGGCAGCCCGACGCCTGACCGCCGGGATCAGGACGCGGCGCGCGCCGCGAGGATCGCGTCGAGGATCGCGTCGGCGACCTCCCGCTTCGAGCCGCCCGCGCGTGCGACGACCTCGCCACCCGCGTCGACGACGATCACCGCGTTGTCGCGCGCCTCGAAGCCGGCGGTCCAGCCCACGGCGTTCGCCGCGAGCAGGTCGGCGCCCTTGCGCTCGCGCTTGCGGCGGGCGCGCTCCACGAGCTCCTCGTCGTCGGACACCGTCTCGGCCGCGAAGCCGACGACGGTCTGGCCGGCGGCGCGATCCCGTGCGAGGCCCGCGAGGATGTCCTCGTTCTCGACGAGGCGCAGCTCGAGCCCGCCGGGGGCGGACTCCTTCGTGAGCTTCGTCTCGGCCACCTCGGCGACGCGGTAGTCGGCCACGGCCGCCGCCATCACGACCACGTCGGCGCCGTCGGCGGCCGAGCGCATCGCCTCGCCGAGCTCGGCGGCGGTCCCCGCCGTGCGCACCGCGATCCCCGGCCGCGCCTGCACGTCGGCGAGCACGGCCTCCTCGACGTGCGCCGCGACGAGCGTCACGTCGGCGCCGCGCTCGGCCGCCGCCAGGGCGAGGGCGGCGCCCTGCCGCCCGCTCGAGCGGTTGCCGATGAACCGGACCGGATCGATCGGCTCGCGCGTGCCGCCCGCCGACACGACGATCCGCAGCCCGGCCAGGTCCCGCCCTCCGGAGGACTCCGCGCCGTGCGGAGGAGCGGATCCGGCGTCGGCTGCTCCGATAGCGCCGTTCTCCTCCGCTGCGCCGCCGACCACTGCGCCCGGTGCGCCGCCGCCCGCCGGCCCGCCCGCCGCGCGCAGCAGCGCACCGAGCTCGGCGTGGATGCGCTCCGGCTCCGCCATCCGGCCGGGGCCGGTGTCGTCGCCCGTGAGTCGCCCGCTGTCGGGGCCGATGAAGCGCACGCCCCGCGACCGCAGCGTCTCGACGTTCGCCTGCGTGGCGGGGTGGCGCCACATCTCGGTGTGCATGGCGGGCGCCACCACGACGGGCGCGGTCGTGGCGAGCAGGGTCGTGCCGAGCAGGTCGTCGGCCAGGCCCGCCGCCATCTTCGCGAGCGTGTGCGCGGTCGCCGGCGCGATCACGACGAGCTCGGCCGCCTGGCCGAGGGCCACGTGCCGCACGCGCGGCACGTCGTCGTGCACGGAGATCGTGACCGGGTGGCGGCTGATGGCCTCCCACGTCGGCGCGCCCACGAAGCGCAGCGCGTTCTCGGTCGGGATCACGTGCACCTCGTGCCCGTCGGTCACGAGCAGCCGCACCAGCTGCACGGTCTTGTACGCGGCGATGCCGCCCGTCACGCCCACGACGATCCGCATGACTCCACCTTCTCGCATCCGCAGCCGCCGCGCATCGCGGCCCGCGGATCGGCGGCGTGCCTAGGCTGGGCACGTGTGCACCGTCGTGATCCGCGTCCCCGAGAGCGCCGCAGACCCCGTGCGGATGCTGGCCGTGCGCGACGAGGATCCCGCCCGCGCGTGGGATCCGCTGGGGGCGTGGTGGCCGGACCGGCCCGGCACCCTCGGCGTGCGCGACCGGCTCGCCGGCGGCGCGTGGCTCGCCGCGCGACCGGCGGACGGGCGCGTGGCCGTCATCGTGAACCGGGCGGGGGATCCGGCGCTGCCGCCGGAGCGGATCGAATCGCGCGGGGCGCTCGCGCTCGACGCCGTCGCGGGCCGGGCCGTGGAGCGGCCGCGCACGCGGGGCTTCCACCTCGTCGGGATCGACGGCGCGTCGGCGACCGTGACCACGTGGGACGGCGCCGCGCTGCGGCGCCGAGATCTCGGGCCGGGCACGCACATGATCGCGCACGACGAGCCCGACGATCCCGCCACCGCCCGCATCGCGGCGTGGCGCGGCGCCTTCGCGGCCGCGTCGACGGAGGGGGAGCGGTGGTGGGAGGGCTGGATCGGCGTGCTGGCCGAGTCCGCGGCGCTCGATCCGCGGGACGACCGGGCCATCATCCGCGACAACCGCCCGCACGGCTACCCGACGCTGTCGCTGCTCGCGTGCGTCGCGTCGGTGGCGCCGGGCGCGGCGGACGTGCGCTACGCCGAGCTCGCGCGGCCCGGCGCGTGGAGCCCGCTGTCGTTCGCCGCCGCGGTCTGACGGTTAGCGCGACTCGTCGGCCGCCGCGCGCGGCTTCTGCGGTGGCAGCAGCTTCAGGCCGACGACGGAGCCGACGATCCCGAGCAGGAAGACGATCTTCCACGGCGAGACGCTCTCGGCGCCCGTCGCCATCGCGTAGGCGACCGTGAGGGCCGCGCCCACCCCCACCCACACCGGGTAGGCCGTGCCGATCGGGATCCGCGTCGCGGCATATCCGAGCCCCAGCATGCTCGCCGTCAGCGCGACGAGGAACACCGCGGTCGGCGCGGGGCGCGTCAGCCCGTCCGAGAGGCCGAGCGCCGTGGCCCACACGGCCTCGGCGACCGCGCTGAGCAGCAGCACGAGCCACGCCACTCAGCTCACCGCCTTCAGGCCGACGATCGACGTCATGAGCAGCACGAGCAGCAGCACGCGCGCCACGCTCGCCCGCTCGCGCTTCGTGACGATCGCCCACGCGACCGTGAGGGTCGCTCCCACGCCCACCCACACGGCGTAGGCCGTGCCGGTGGGCAGCGAGGTCATCGCCCACGCGAGCCCGGCCATGCTGCCCAGCAGCGAGACGGCGAACAGGACGGTCGGCTTCCACCTGCGGAAGCCCTTCGAGGCCGACAGCGCCGAGGCCCACACGGCCTCGAGCATGCCGGAGAGGATCAAGACGAGCCACGCCATGGCGTGCGACACCCCTTCCGTGGCCGTCTTGTCGTGTGCGGGTACAGCTCCCTCGTCCGCGGATCCGGTGCCGGATCCCGCCTCTCACGGTAGCAACGGCGCCGCGCGAGGCTGCCCAGCCGCCGCCCAGGGCTGCATCAGCCAGGACCCATCAGCCGAGCGGCGGAGCGGCGCCCTCCCAGAGCCCGAGCACGGCCATCCACGCACCGCCGGCGATCGTCCAGATGAGGATGACGACGACCGACATGACGAACGCGGTGCGGAACCACTCTCCGACCTTCACGTAGCCCGATCCGTAGATCACGCCCGACGGGCCGGAGGCGTAGTGCGACAGAGCGCCGAAGAGGTTGCCGATGAAGCCGAACACGAGCGCGGCGAACATCGGCGGGGCGCCGGCGGCCACGGCCGCGCCGAGGAAGACGCCGTACATCGCGACGATCTGCGCGGTGTTCGAGGCGAACAGGTAGTGCGCGTAGAAGTACACGAGCGTGAGGATCGCGAAGGCGAACACCCAGGGCATGCCGCCGACGAGGCCGCTGACGAAGTCGCTGATCCACTGGATGACGCCGAGGCGGTTCAGGTGCTCGGCCATGCCCACGAGCACGGCGAAGAAGATGAACGTGTTCCACGCCGACCCGTTGCGGGCCATGTCCTTCCACGTGAGCACGCGCGTGACGAGCATGACGGCGATGCCGACGAACGCCGCCGTCGTCGCGTCGAGCTGGATGCCCGTGCCGAGCGCGCCGTTGACGGCATCCGAGATGCTCGATCCGAAGATCCACAGCACGAGCAGAACACGAGCACGGGCGCCCAGCCGGCGCGCACCACGAGGATCACGGCGCCCACCGCGCCGCCGAAGCGGCGCTCCGGGTCGGTCGCCAGGTCGAGAGCCCGTTCGATCCAGTCCTCGCGCACGCGGCGGATGACGCGCGAGACCCGCGTCTTGATTCCCGCCGCGGTGAGGAGCGGGCGGGCCTGTGCGCCGTAGACGAGCGTGCCCAGCGCGAGCCACGCCAGCGGCACGACGAAGCCGATGATCGCGGCGGCCGCGACCGCGAGCACCGCCGACCACAGCCACTCGAGCGAGTCGGCGAGCGAGGGCACGTGCAGCTCGACGCCCAGCCACCAGCGATCCAGCGCCGCGCCGATGCGGCGGGAATGCCACCAGTCGCCGAAGCCGAGCGTGACCTCGCGCAGGACCGTGGCGCTCAGGAAGATCCACACCACCTCGGCGTAGCCCACGAGCAGGCGCAGCACGGCGCGCAGGCGCTCCCGGTCGCCCGGAAGGCGCCGCACGATCATCGTGAGCCCGCGGGCGGACGCGAACGCGACGGCGGCCGTGGCCAGCACGTCGGCCGTCGTGCTGCCCGCGAGGCGCGAGGCCACGTCGCCCTCGCCGTCGATCACGCTGTACGCCACGCCGAGGCCCATCGTCAGGGTGTCCTCGTAGAGGAAGCCGTAGTGCTCGTAGATGACGAGGAACGGCAGGATCACGGCGGCGCTCGCGATGAGGAGATCGGTGAACGGCCGCCCGCTCGACGCGCGAGCGCGCATGACCAGCAGCGAGGCGACGATCGTGACGAGCTGCACGAAGACGACGAGCGACATCACGAGCCGGCCGAGCACTCCGGACACGAGCGATGCGTCCACGGCCCACAGCAGCAGGTAGTGGCGCGAGACGACGGCCGCCAGCGCGAGCAGCAGCAGCGCCGGCCAGTGCCGCCCGATGAGCCGCCCGGCGTCGGCGATGATCCGCCAGCCCGCGTGGAGCACGCCCTCGGGGCGGGTGGCGACGGCGTGCTGGCTCACCCGGTCAGGGTATCGGCACGGCGGCACCCTCCCCGGCTGGTATCCTCGTTGAGCCTCCATAGCTCAGGGGATAGAGCGTTGGTTTCCGGTACCAAAGGTCGCAGGTTCGAATCCTGTTGGGGGCGCCAACCTCGAAGGGACCGTCGCGAATGCGGCGGTCCCTTCGAGGTTGTGGGACACCATCAGCGGGTCCCCGCGGCGGGAGGCTCCGGGCGTCGCGGATGCGACGTCTGGAGAGGCCCGTGGAGGCGTGGGGGCGCCAACCTCGAAGGGACCGTCGCGAATGCGGCGGTCCCTTCGAGGTTG